>NZ_KE386983.1:0-77682 GCF_000429905.1 Desulfatibacillum aliphaticivorans DSM 15576
CCCAAGACGAAAAAAAATCATGCGGCAACCAACCCGCGAATAACAGAGTGATCAAACGTCGGAAGATCCTTGCGAACGTAAGGCGCCGGAGGTGAATTCAAAAAAAACTACTCCTATAAAAAAAGGACAGGGAGCGGTTTTGCCTCTTGACACGTATTACCCATAACAGGTTGGGTAGAGATTGTGAAACCAAATAAAAGAAAAAATGGAGGCAATCTCAAACATCAAACCCAAAATTTTTTATTAAATGCCTGCTTCAGAAAGATGTTAGAAAGGTAAAATGATGAGTGGAAAACTGCTTAGCCGGATAGATCAGGCTTCCTTAAAAGCAAGGCAGGGTGACCTATATGAAGCTCTTGAAATTTGCAATTGCTTGATCTTCGAATTTCCAAATTCTTATGAAGGATATCAAAAACGCAGTGAGGTTTTTCGTCAGATGGGAGACTATCAAAGTGCTTTCAGGGATTTAGAGACAGTTATTGAATATCTACCTGATGAACCAGCGCCATATTTTAGACGAGGAAGATGGAAATTGGATCTTGGCCAATACAATGAGGCGATAAGAGATTTTACAACAGTTATAGACTTTGGGTCTGACTACTTTTTTGAAGCAGCATATTTTTTTAGAGCGCTCTCAAATTATTATTGCCGGAAATTTGAGCAGGCGCTTAGTGACTGTGAATATGTATCAAAAGACTATCACTTAGGCCCAAAATACTTATCCAAGGAAGAACTCATTCATCAAATTGCTAAAGCTCGAAGTAAAATTAACTTTTAGGTTGAAAATTGAGCTAAAAGGCATCGGTAGATTCCCTGTTTCAGCGCATTGTGTTGGGTGAACCTACCCGAACGTAATTGCTATCTGCATAGCCGAGTTATACTGCGGGGATTCCAATCAGATATCCATTACAGAATCATCCGACCTACGGCTCAGCATCCGCGACGTAGGTTGGGTAGAGCTTGCGAAACCCAACAAAATTAGTGGGATATCTTAATACGATTTTACCCGCACAACAACCTGATCAATGCATTGACGAAAAGCTATCGCCATCCCCGCAAGGGGCTGCCGCCGGTAGATTTCAGGGACATGAAATGATTTCTGCAAGATCGGAAAAAGCCGCCGGTGAAGAAAGCTGAAATCAGTATCGTCCCTCAAAATGTGATTTGCGGCTTGACAATGTCAGTCCTTTTTTTCCGTTTTGGAAACCAGAAAAAAACTGATGCTGAGGGCGACGATAACTACGCCTGTAGCCCATACATAAGCCACCTCCAAATTTCCATAATCAAAAACAATCACCTTGCGGGCGGCGGCCATGAGCGCCGTGGCGACCACCAGTTTTACGTGTATTACCTCCTCCCTGAGATACAAGATGATGTTCATAAAGATTTCAATGGCGATCAAGACGGCCAGAAAACCGCCAAAGGTGTTTAGGATGTCATCCAGCTTGAGAATGCCGTATGGCGGCGTGATAATGTTATTAAAGAGTATCCAGACGACATCCAGAACACTCCAAAGGATCACCAAAGTCATGAGCACAGCCAATACACGCACCAGGTACAGGATAACTTTGTGCAAAAAAACAACAGTGCGCTCCTCCTCATTGAAATGGTAGCAGAAGCTGTTGAATCTGTCCGGATGCTTCAGATTGCTGTCGTTGCTGTTGTCAGGCATGATTCCCCCTGGAGATGACGGCGAGGAGCGGGATCCATTCTCCTTGCGACGTTGTGATGGGGTCTTTGTTTGACCGTTGACAGGTTCTAAAAGTCAACCAAAGACCTGAACCCTTCTTGTCATGGCAAAGCGCCGGCTTTAAACCGGCCTGCGTGAAGCTCAGCCAGGAGTTGGGCGTCGTCCTCAATGTTCTTTTCAAAGATGGTCACGTGAACGCCCAGGTCCTGAATCAAATGGGCGTCGCTGCCCCCGGTTCCGGGCTTGCCCAATTTTTCGGCCACCTGTTCGGCCAGGGCGTTGTCGTTATCCGACACCTTGCCGTTGCGAACCTCAATGGCGTGCACGTACTTGAACACCTTTTTGGCTGCCGCCTGGTCCAGGTTCATTTCCAACTGGCCCACGCCGAAGGTTTTGAAGCCCCGGAACGGATGGGCGGCGATGGCGAAAGCCCCGGCCTCTTCCACGTCCTTCCATAAGGCTCGGGCCGTGACCACGCCCTGGATATCCTTTTCCAGGCCGAAAACCAGAATGTCGCCCTGGGCCGTGGTGATTTCGTTTCCCCTGAAAATTCTTACGCCATGGTCCGCGGCAAGCGCCTTGACTTCCTCCAGGTCCCAAAGCACCTGGTGCTCGGTCAGGCAAAAACCGTCCAGGCCGATCTCCTTGGCTTTCAACACCAGTTCAGCCGGTTCGATCTGACTGCATTGGGACTTCGGCCATGTATGGACGTGTAAGTCGATTATCACCATTCGCTCCTTTTGGTTAAATTTTCACAGGCCCAACAGGCCGCCTCACTCGCTCCCATGCTGTCAGCCTGTGTCGCAGTATTTTTTTTGCGATATAGGCGGAACGCGCGGGAATGCATACCGGACTCGCCGACGTTCTCAGACGTCAAACGTAGACTTGACCCCATTGCTATGCGGACTGCCAGTTTTCCAGGAAGGCCTCCTGGTCCAGGCCGGGATCGGCGCACACCGCCAGGTAAAGATCCCGGGACCGCAAGGCCTGCTCAAAGCAGCGGCCGCACTCGATGACGATTTCCGCAAAATGCTCGCATCCCTTGCGGCCGATCTCCTTCATGATGGCCTTGTCCCAGTCCTTGGTGCGCAAAGACATTCCCACGGCGGTCTGCAAGACGGGCACGGCCTGGGGGCACACAAAGTTGGTGTAGCGTTTCATGTCGCCTTCGATCTTTACGATCTCGCCGTCCGAAATGCGGACGTCCATGTTGATTTCCATGTTGTATATGTGATCCGTCTGGCTTCCGTTGAACCGGATGGTATTGTCGTCTATGAATTCAGCCCCGATGATCTGGCTGCGATTGAATGATATCATGGATTTCTCCCCCTGAATGATTGTGGAAAGTCGCATTTAAAAAAACAAGACGGGTTACAGGTCCAGCCCTTTCATGATGGGACTGTCATCCTGAAACGAAATGCAGCTGCGCACCAGCCTGGGGCTGCTCTTGACCATAGCCCGCACGGCTTCCAGCCTTTCTTCTTCAGTTTCCAGGGCTTCCCCGATCTCCAGACCGGGCCGGGTGAAGTGCAAAATCACCGCGTTGCAGCATTCCAAAACCGCTTCGGACAACAGGGACTGGCCTTCCGGGCCGCCCAAAACGCCGCGCACGATCTTCCTGAGGCCCGCGCCGATGTTCACGCCTTCCACATCTTCGATAATCTCGGAAGCGTCCTCCAGGCCCTTGGGAACGAATCTGCCAAGCTCCGCCGCAGCCTCGATGATCTCCAGGGCCGGGGGCTGAACCACCAGGTTGACTTCCATTTTCAGCAGATCATCCGTAAGCCTCCAGGAGACTCCCAGGGTTCCGTCTTTCCGCGGCTCCACTTCCACGACTTTATTTCTCAGGAATTTTACGACCATCAAACCCTCCTTTTTCGTCACCATGGGGTCAAGTCTACGTTTGACGTTTGAGACTTGACCCTCAGTCCTTTTGATTGGAATTAAGTCGGCCTTTGGGTTAATTCGTAGCAAAGGCCCGGCATGCTTGGCAATGAAAATAGGGTGATTCCCGCATCGAGCCGAAAAACAGGGAGAAATGCAAGCCTCAAAAAGGCAATATCCCCTGAATACCATCTATACAGGTGTGATTTTTTCGGGTTTGAATTCTTGGGTTAAATATTCAGAATTCGCGCCGTACGGCGCCAAGGCCGGTATAGGAAAACCGAACTCAGGCGTCGTACCAGTCGGGTTTCCACAAGGTGTCGATGCCCGAAAAACCTTTAAATCGGGAGCCCTGGGTCAGGCTTCCCTTCAGGTCTTTCAGGATAACCCGCATGATGGCGAAGGCGAACCACCGGTGCAGGTCCCTGCGAATGGGATGGGGCGAAAACATGCGGCTGAAATATTGGAAAGGTTTTTTGGCCACAAAGTTTTTGTAGCACCATTGGGTGGCTTCGGCCACTTCCTCCCGGCTGCAGTGATAGGTGCGCATGGAGGGATAGAACATGTCGAATTTTTCGAAGTTGGTTTCCTCTACCAGGCCTTCTTTCAAGGCCCAGTCATAAAACTGGGTGCCGGGAAAGGGCTGGATGGGATGGAATGCGGCGAAGTCCAGGTCGCAGGCGTGGGCGTGTTTTAACAGGCCTTTGATGGAATCCACGGTGTCATCGGGCAGGCCGGTGATGTAGGTGGCCTGGCGAAAAACTTCGGGGTGCTTCTCGGACAGGATTCTAAAGGCCTCCTGAGTCAGGTTGTAGTCCTTAAGCCCTTTGTTTACATAGTCCAGGCTTTGTTGGGAGTCGTGCTCGGCGCCCAACAGGGTATGGCGGAATCCGGCCTTGACCATCAAGGGCAAAATGCCTTTGGCGTCCTGCTCCACCAATTTGTCGGCCCGCACAAAAGCCCACCATCCGTCCAATTTGATGTCCCGACGCAATATTTCCTCGCAGAACTCCACCAGCCAGTCGTGGTCGGCGTTCCAGGTGCCGTCCACCCAAAAAAGATAGCGGACGCCGTAATCCCGGTACAGCCATTCGATTTCATCGGCCATGCGTATGGGGCTTTTGGTTCGGTAGGCCTGATGGGAGACGTATTTTCCGTCCACCAGTTGGGGCCTGCCTTCCTGGATGCGCCAGGAGCAGAAGTTGCAGTTTGCAATGCAGCCCCGGCTGCGCTGCACGGTAATGGCTTTGGGCCACAAATGGCCGAAGGGCTTGTAATAGTCCATGCCGGCCAGATCGTAGGCGGGCATGGGCAGATCGTCCAGATTTTCTATGAGAGGGCGGGCCGGGGTGAGGGCCGGCTTTCCGTCGGCGTCCCGGTAGGCGATTCCCCTTACGGACGAGGGCTCTCCGCCGTCCCGAAGGGTGGTCACAAGATCCCGAAGGGTTTCCTCTCCTTCGTACAGGACCACGTAGTCCACCGCTTTGCACGTATCAAGGGTCCACTGGGGCAGGGCGGTGTACATGACTCCGCCGGCTATGGTCACGGCCTGGGGCGCTTCTTTTTTGACCAGTTCAAAGGCCCGAAACCCTTCATGGTAGAATACGGTTTTTTCTCCAATGGCCACAATGTCGGGCTGGGTTTCCCGGATGTATTTTGTCAGGGACTTCCATCCCATTTGGCGCACGCAGCAATCCAGGATGGTGATGTCCACGCCCGGGACGTGCTCCCGCAGGTAGGCCGCCAGAGTCGGATAAGCCAGGGGCAGAAGAAAATTATCGCTTTCGTTTACAATGGGCCACACGTGGCGCGGAGATCTGACAAACAGTATTTTTATGCGGGATTTTCCTTCGAGAAAATTGACCGGTATATTCATGGCACCCCTTTTTGTGCGGGAAATCAAGGCTTGGGCAGTCAAACAGGGGCGGCTGCGAAAGCCTTACTTCATTGGATCATGTTGAAACAAACTACGCAGGGAGGCCCCCCACCCATGGGTTGTTCATACAACACTACCGCAAGTTTTTAAACAGAAGAATCTCACTTGCCGGGTGGAAGCGCATGCGCGGCCGCCCTCTTCAAAACGTTGAATCGTCCGATTTGCTTCACCGGGATGAAGTTTTCGTCAATATGCCGGGCCATTACCGGAGCGTAATCCTCAAAATTCCGGCCGCTGATTTTTTCCTGCCCGCTCACCCACACAATGATGTTCACGCCGGATTTGTCCAGAAGAGCGACGGTTTCATCAATATAGGGAGGTTGGCTCCATTGGCCAGGCCAGATAATCCGCGCCTTGGTTGGATTGGGGCGCTCCGCCAGACAGTAAACCAACGGCGCCCATGGGGCGACGAAAATGGGTTCCCCGGGATGGGTTTTTCGTTGGATTTCAAGGACAAGGGCGTTAATCTCCCGGGCGATGGCGGGGTCGGCTGTCACACCCCCGGCCATGCGTGAATCCAGGGAGGATTGGGGCGCAGGTCTGAGGGACGGCCCGGCCAAAAGCAGGCCGAATATTGTCAGGACTGCGGCGCCCGCCAACATGGTTTTGGAAGGACCGGAGAATTTTCTCAGAACGTCCAGCATGAGCAGGGCGATTCCCGGCGCCGCTAAGGGGATGAGCGGCCTCAAATGCCCCATGTCCGCCCTGGGGAACAAGGTCCCGAAGAGGCATAAAGCCGGGACTCCGTATAGAGCTAGGCTACGGCCCTTATGAATTCCGGCGGCGAAAGACCGCAGAATCAGGACAATAAGCAGGATAGGCAATACGTAAAAAACAAGCCCAATACCGGAGAAATCCAGGGCGGGAGGGGCCAGGGCCAGGCCTTGCACCACGCCGCGGGCTTTGAATGGATAAAGAATAGCCAGATTGAAAAAATCCGGCAGGCTCCCGGCAAAGGCGGAGTAAATGATCCATCCCGCCAAAGGAGCGATCCAGCCGCCCAGCCAAATAAATGGGCTCAGGCCGGATTCGCTGTTTTTCCTGGCCTTGCCCATGGCCCAAAGGGCCACCATGCCCAGGATCAGCCACAGCCCGAACACTTGCTTGGTCAAAAACGCGGCGCCCGCCAAAAAGCCGGAAGCCGCCGTCCAGGATCGCCGCCCTGTTTGCTCCGCTTGGATTGCACAGCATATCGCCGCCAAACAGAGCAGGCTGACGCACCAGGAGTTGTGCCAGCTTACGCGCTGGACGACCGCCATGGCGGCCAGCCCCCAGGCTGTCAGGCCGGCCAAAGGGGCCTCCCATGTATCCGGATTTTCCCGCAGCATAGCAAGCCGCCGGGCGCAGGCGAAAACCAGAACCATCAGGATGGACAGCAATGCCGCCCCGGCTATGCGGGCGACAGCCAGGGATTCTCCGAAAATCGAAAAAATCCAACCCAGGCAGTAATAGGAAAGGGGGCCTTTGAAATACCACAGGTCTTTGTATAAATGGTCCCCTTGGGCGATTCTGTGCGAAGCGTAAACGGCGGAGCCTTCGTCGTAAAAAGCGTGGTATCCCTCGGGCGTGGACATCCCCAACGGGAGAAGCACCGCCAGGGTCAGGATGAAAATCAGCCCATAGCCTGCAATGCCTGCGGCGGCATATCGAGGGCGAACTTCGTTATTTTGGGAGGGACTTCGGCTCATCCCGTCTCGCCTTTGGCGCGTTTTTTAAAAATAAGAGTCAGGTTGCGAAAATAGATAATCAAGCCGCCGGCCTGGCCCACAATAAACACCGGATCCTTTTTGTGAATCGCATAGGCAAGCAGAAACACGCCTCCGGCCAGGCTCAAAAACCAAAACGCAATGGGAACCGTGCTTTCCTTTTTGATTTCACTCACAATCCATTGAAGCAGAAACCGGCTTCCGAACAAGGCCTGGCCCAGAAAGCCGACCGTCAGCCAAAACCGCACGGATTCGGCGGAGGAAACAGCCAGTATCGAGACGTATTGCATAGCGCCGTCCATTGCGTTTCTCCGTAAATGTTTTTGCATGGGAAAATTAGCGGAAGAAAGGCATCCCGCCCCGCACCCTCTTGATTTGTATACAATACTTATATATGTTTGAAAACAGGAGAATCCCCCGTACCGGGCGCTCCTTTTCCTCTTTTTCACCACGGCCTTGACGCACGCATTTTTTTAAACCTGGGAGGGTTTTTTGCAAAAAATCAAGCTGTTGTCCATAGTCTCTCCCGCATTCAACGAGGGCGCCGCTCTGGCTCGTCTGATTCCGGAAATGGAGTCCGTCATTCCGGTTCTTGAAAAGCGGTGCGGCAAGGTGGAATGGATCGTGGCGGACGACGGCAGCACGGATAACACGGCGAATATCCTAAAATCCGCCCCGGATTTTGTGCGGCGTTTGCCCCTGGAGCATAAAGGAATGAGCGCAGCTCTTTACGCGGGCGTCATGGCTGCGCGAGGAGAGGTGATCGCCGCCATGGACGCGGACTGTCAGAACGATCCCGCCGACTTGCCCGCCATGGTCAGCCTGCTGGAGTCCACCGGGGCGGACATGGTTTGCGGAATTCGAAACCACCGGAAAGATACCCTGTTCAAACGCTTGTCATCCCAAGTATCCAATCGCGTGCGGCGTGCGGTTTTAAAGGATTCCATCCAGGATGCCGGCTGCACGCTCCGAGTATTCCGGGCGGACGTCCGCCGCCTGTGCTTTTGGCCTATTCACGGCGGACACCGTTTTGTGGGGCCTTTCGCCCAGCTTCAGGGGTTGCACGTGGTTCAGGTGAACGTGCATCACAGGGAGCGGGTAGGGGGGCGCAGCCGCTTCGGCATTCTGGACCGGGCGCCCGCTGTGGTCATGGATCTCGCCGGCGCAAAATGGCTTATGTCCCGAACTCTAACTCCTGAAGAGTCCGGCGAGGGCGGGAAAGGGGAGGGCGCCCATGAATGACCTTCGATCCAAAGGCGCCTGGATTCCCCATGCCCTGATGCTGGTTCTGGCAGGCGTGATTTTGGCGAAAATGCTTGCCAGGCCCTACGCCTTTTGCGACGACCTGACGCATTATTTTCCCCTGCATCAGTATATAAATGGAGGCGCGCCCATCCATTCCCCAGGAGGGGAGGTTCTGGCCGTTCACTCGTTGCTAATTGGTATGAAGGTCATATTTGTCGCGCTGGCTGGTTTTTTTCAGATGTTGGGCGCCGAATATCCCTTTTTGGCCGCTTCCAAATTGTGGGCCATGCTCATGCTGATTATAGGGTATGCAGTCTGGGCCTTGTATTTGAAAAAGCCGTTAGGCGCGGCGCTTGGCGCCTGGGCTGCGCTTGCCATAGTCCTGTTCAACTGCATCAATCATATTGTTACTGCCGGGCTGGTCCGCAGCAGCAACGTGGTTTTAATCGGGCTGTGGTGCATCGCGTTACGAAAACGATCTCCCGTGGGTATCGCCCTGGTATTGTTAATAACGTCCTTTGTATATCCTGTGATTTTGCCGGTTTTGGGGCTGAGCCTGTTCGCGGCAACAGCCTGGGCTTGGAAAAGGGAGGAAACGTTCTTTTTTCGAGCGGGAGTCCTGACATTAGGATTTTTCAGCTCCATAGCCTATGTGGCGGGCAAATCCCTTTTCGGCTCCCGTCTGTTGAATAACCGGCCCATGTCTTTTTCCGAAATGCAAGACATTTTACATCAGGGCTCCTTTTCCCCCAATCTGGACATTCCCCGGATTATCGGGCGGTTGGGCGATCAGTCCGTTTTGGAATGGTTTCAGTTCAACGTGTTTAACCATTGGGCGGCTGTCAGCAATGCATTGACCTTGGAGATCGGATGTTGCTTTTTGGGCGTCTTGCTTTTGGGGGAGTATTTTTTGAAAAAGACCGGTCAGGACCGAAACCAGGGGGCGGTTTTAGCGCTCTGCCTGATTCCGTTTGCGGGAGGCTTTTTCGCCTTCCGGGAAGCGGATTTTTTCCTGGCCGCTTGCTGGACGGCGGCCCTGGCGTCTTTGGGATACTTGTTCGTCGCCGGAGCTCAGGCTGAAAAAGCCCTCCCTTTGGAGTTGAAGCTGCTCATCCCGGCTTCCGTCGTTGCGTTTTTGCTGGTTCATGCCGCCTGTTACAACTATTTTGTTTTTGTGCTGGATCCAGGCAGGCAATTGCAAAAGACTTTCGCGGTATTGGCGCCTGTCTGCACTGTTTTGTTCACGGCGGGGATGTTTGAACGCTTGAAATTTCAACGAAAAAGAGAAGTTGCAGCCGTCGTTGGAGTAATTCTGGCCTTGTACTCCTTTCACTCTCTGGACCTGGGCTATCTGGAATATAAAGACCACCAAGCCATGAAAGCCCTGAAGGATCTGCCGCCCGAATCCGAGATTTTATGCCATCCCCAGACGGCGGACATTGTGGTGATCATGGCCGGAAAGAGCGCCTCCACCACCCATGAATTAGTGAGAATCGGGGCGCAGCCGTATACTGACAATCTGATTCAATCCTACGCCCGGGACGTGGACCTGTTATACTCCATCGGTCCGGATAAATTAAAGGCGTGGTGCAGCCAACGGCCGAAGAACGGATACATTTTAGCGGAGCCTGAGATTTATTCTCCTGAAGAAATTGCCAAGCTGTTCGGCCCATATAATGAAATAATGGAACTGCGCAGAGGCGAGGGATATTATTTGAACGGCGAGCAAAACCCGTGCAAAGAATTAATCGGCGCAGAGGTCAGCCTGATCCCGTGCGATTGCCTGTTGCAGGATCAGGAGTCGGTGAGCTTCAAATCCGAGGAAAACCAATGAAGTGGCTGCTGGTGAACCCCAGACCGGACGAGTTTTCGGTCATGGGGAAATTCGAAAAAGTCATGGTCCCGTTCATTCCCATGGGATTGGCCTATCTGGCCGCCTGTCTGGAAGAGGCCGGCGCCGTGGTTTCCGTATATGACGGATTCGCCTCGCCGGGGCGTGTTTTATTGGAGACGGCCATTGACTATCAGCCGCAGGTCATAGGGATTTCGTGCCTTACGCCCACGGCCGACGCCCTGAAGGTCATGGTTCCTGCATTGCGGAAGGCCTGCCCCGATGCGAAGATCGTCCTGGGAAACATTCACGCCACCCTGTTCGCCCGGGAATTGCTGGAGCAGGGCTTGGCGGATTACGCGGCTCACGGGGAGGCGGAGCGAACCGTCCAGCGCCTAAACGCGTTCCTGGAAGGCAAGGGCGGTTTGGAGGCCGTCCCAGGGCTGAGCTGCATACGGGACGGCCAGGTTTGGACCAATCCCGAGGCTGAGCCGCTGCAGAACCTGGACTCGTTGCCTTTGCCGGCCTGGCGCCATTTTGACCTGGATCAATACATAGCGCCGCCCTTGTTTGCGTTTAAAAAAAGGCTGCTGCCCGTGCTCGCCTCTCGCGGATGCCCCTACAGGTGCTATTTCTGCGCCCAAAACGTCATGAGCCCGACCCTGCGCAAGCGAAACATGGTGAAGGTGGTGGATGAAATCGAGGCGGTGCACCGTGAAACCGGGGTGGATCTGTTTTGGTTTTGCGACGCCATTTTTCCTTTGACGCAAAAGGATGCAGAGGTCTTTTGCCGGGAGATGACGGAGCGGGGCCTGCATAAAAAAATTCAATGGATAACGGAAACCCGGGTGGATCTGGTGGACCGCCCCCTGCTGCGCATGCTCAAGCAGGCCGGGCTTTCCATGGTTTTGTTCGGGCTGGAGTCCGGGGACCGGGAGGTGCTTTCCCGGATCAAGCAGGGAGTCACCCTGGAGGCGGGGGCAAACGCGGTGGCCGCGGCCAGGGCCGAGGGCGTGACCACCTTGGGCCTGTTTATGCTGGGTCTGCCCGGGGAAACCCGGCAAACCATGGAAAAGACCATAGGCTTCGCTCAACGCATCGGCCTGGACTTCGCCAAGTTCAATCGGGCGGCGCCCTACCCTGGGTCCAAGTTTTTCGACGACGTTTACGCTGCGAGAGACTTGCCGCCCTGGGAAATGTTTTCAGCCAATTACGAGCCCAAGGACGGAGAGGGGATCGTGTACTCGCCGGATGGGGTTTCGGACGAGGAGCTGGTCCGGCTGCATAAAAAGGCTTTTTTCCGGTTTTACGTGCGCCCCGGCCTGATTGCGCGGCATCTTGCCTCGGGCAGGATTTCCCCCTGGAACATGGCCAAGGGGGGCGGGTTGATCATTAAGAATTTTCTGGAGGAGAACGCAAGGCAGTTGTTTTCATCCGAGTGAGCTCTATTGACTTGGTTAGGAAGGCCGTTTAAGTCCTTTAAGGTCCAGGAGGAAACAGCGCATCTTTGGCCAGCATGATGGCGCCATGGGCGAGGTTTTTGATTTCCCGCAGGCTTTTTGAAGCAAACAGCCTGGACGCCATGTACCTGGGATTCACGTAAAAGGAGGTATAGGCGTCTTTGACCCACCTGTTGATATCTGCCATGGGTATTTCCGTAAAAGAATCGTTTTCCAGCGGAGTTCCGGCCGCGCTGTTATTGTAGTAAAAATTAAAGACATCCTCTTGGCTCAACACGCCTTCGCTGCTTTTTCGCCTGAGAAGGGCGGACAAGGGATCGGGCATAAGTCCGGCGAACAAGGCGTAATCCGGGCGGATGCGTTCCAGCAGGTCCATGGTCTGCCTGACGGTCTGGTCCGTTTCTCCGGGCGCTCCGAACATGATGTAGACCAGGGACCGCACGCCCGCCTTTTTCAAAGCCCGGACCGCACGCACGGACTGCTCCACGGTAACGGCTTTGTTCATGGCGTTCAGCATTTTTTGCGACCCGGACTCCATGCCCAAAGAGACTATATGGCAGCCTGCTCCCGCCATGCGCCGCGCAGCTTCATAATCCATCAGGTCCACCCTGGACTTGCATGACCACGCCAATCCGGGAAAATCCTTTTTGATCATAGCGGTTAATTCAAAAAGCCTTTTTCGGCCCGCCGTGAATGTGGGGTCCACAAAATGCACTTCGCGCGCTTTGAATATTCGTTTGGCCCATGCGATTTCCTCCCTGACCCGCTCAACGCTCTTTTGTCGAAGGTCCCTGGACAGGCTGCAGAAATTGCACTGCCAGCCGCATCCTCGGGCGGTCTCCACAAGGCAGAGCGGCGGCTTGATGTTAAACGGGGGATGCATGGAATAGGGCGCCTTGGGCAACAGATCCAGGGCCGGCAACGGCAGGGAGTTGGGATCTAACGGCGGGCTGGGAGGATTTTGCCTGACCCGGCCGTTTTCCCGCCAGATAAGGCCGGGAACCTCTTCAACGTCCGCTTTACCCTGGATAGCGCAAACCAGCTTCCAAAACGCTTCTTCCCCTTCACCCCTGATGAAAAAGTCGATCTCCTCCAATTTGCTTCCCAGCATCTCCGACGGAAACACGACTCCGTATCCGCCCATGACCGTTTTGATTTCCGGGCGAATTTCCTTCAAACGCCGAATGATGACGTGGGTGTGGGCGATGTTGAATATGGTGGTGGAAAAACCGACGATCTGAGGGCTCCGCTTGAGAATCTCCCATAAAGTTTGATCGGTTGTATGCCGCAACGCCACGCTGTCCAGAAGTTCCACGTCCAGCCCCTTTTTCCGCAGATAGCCGGCCAGGGCCGCAATCCCCAAGGGCTGCATGGGCATGATGCCGCTCAGGTTAAACCGGATGCGCGAAAGGGGAGGGGATACAATGAGAATTTTGCAATTGTTGGCCCTTGGGTTCATGATGATGACGGCGCCTGCAGCTTTTTAAAAGATTTCAGGAACGGAAAAAGGAATCAAACATACTTAGGATCATGGCCTTGAAACCCTTCCACATGACTTTGGGGGAAATGGTTCCGTTTTTGAAATGTTGGAAGATTTTTGATGGCCGAATCCAGAACGCAGCCATGGCAAGGTGCTGAAACCTCAGCAACTCTTTTTGCGTCATGTCTTCCGGGACATGAAGCAGTGAATCCCCCTTTTGGGGCGAAAACCAGGCATTGTACTTATGATATTCCATATCTTCCACCTTGCCGTCCCACCAGGAATCGAAGAATGGAGTCCCCGGATAGGGCACGGCAATGTTGAACTTGGCGAAGTCCAGGTCCAGTTCTTTTGCAAAACGGATGGTGTCCCAACATGATGAAGACGTTTCCCCCGGAAATCCCAGAACGAAAAATCCGCATGTGGAGAGGCCGGCTTGTTTTGTCAGTGCGATAGCCCGGCGCGCGTCCTCCATTTTGAACTTCTTTCCTAACCGTTGCAGCATTGCTTCGTTTCCTGACTCCACACCGTAGGCAATCTGTATGGCGTTAGCCTCCTTCATAATCCCCAAAAGTTCAGGCTCCGCCATGTCCACCCGCATTTCCGTGGCCCAGCAAAGTTTTTTATGGAGTTTGCGGTCAATCAGCTGTCTGCAGAAATCCATTCCCATCTTATGGGTTAATGGGTACATGCAGTCCGCCAGGCCGGACATGGGCGCATTGAATCTATCGACCAGATATTCCATTTCATCCACTACGTTTTGGGCGCTTCGCACCCGGACTCCATTGAAGGCGGAAGCCTGGGCGCAGAAAAAGCAGCTATAAGGGCATCCTCGGGAGGCGATGACCGGCAGGCAGACGCCGTTAACTCCAAACAAAGGATGGCATTCATAAAGGTGATAAGGAAAAAGATGCCAGGCCGGGAACGGCAGCTTGTCAAGATCCTCAATTTGCGGGGCTGGGCCGGTATAAACCGCCTCTCCGTTACGCAGCATGCTAAGTCCTGCGATTTTTTCGGGAGACTCGCCGCATTCCAAAGCCTCGCACAGTTGGGCGATGATTGATTCGCCCTCGCCATGTACAATGAAATCCCCCACGCCCTTTTGGATTAAATAGTCATGAAAGACGGATGCATGTACATTGCCCAACACGATTTTTGTTTTGGGAAGGTCTGTTCTGATCAGGGCGCTCATGGCCTCAACAGACGGCATGGCGGCGGTTAAACAGGAAAACCCTACCAAGTCAGGCTTGAAGTCGCGAAGCAAAGACAAAACCTGGCTATGGTTGATTTTTTGGGCGAACTGGTCGATTGCCAGGATTTTATGCCCATTTTCCTCCAAGATTGCAGCAATGTAAGGCAAACCCAGGTTGGGGAGCGGCGTCATGGTGTCGGAAAACCGGCCCAAAACGTCTATCCGGCTGCTTTCCGGAATAATAAGAGCAATTTTCAAAACAAAAAACCCGGCCAATGAATTGGATTATTACGATAGAATTCTTCCACCCTTTGTTTCGTATAACACAGTTACTGCTTGATTGAAAAACCAAATTCAGATAATGATAGCTTAACAGTGTTTCCCACTACAATTTGTGATGCCGTGTTTCTTTTATAGAAATGTTTTCGTGCAAGGCGATTCAATGATTCTATATATTCATCCTGACTCGAAGATGATGCTTCGATCCATCCTGCCCATGTCCCTTCCTGCTGTCATTAATCGGATAGATGCTCCCGTTTTAGGGCGCTTCCATAATGAATGGACGAAAAAGGAAGTCATGCGGGCGGACGTGATTATTATGGACATTCATTGGTTCACCGCCATGAAGTCCGCTATTAAACTCTCTTATCAGATAAAAAAGATCAATCCCCGGGCTTTGATTGTCGCCGGCGGAGCTTCCGCGACAGTGTTTAGAAAACAGCTATTGCGGGATTCCAAAATCGATTACTTGATCAAGGGGGACGGGGATATCCCTTTGGCCGAGTTTGTCAGAGTGTACAGAACGGGTGGGGATTTGTCTTCCGTACCCAATCTTGTGTGCAGGGATTGGGAGTCCGAAAAACAATACGCGCTTACCAGGGAGGATTTTGACTCCAATAATTACCGTGATATATCGTTTTTTCCTTCCTACAAAAATGCCATGCTTAAAATGCATCGAGCCTGCAACCAAAGGACCTTTCCCACCTATCCTTACCTCATGGTCTTTCGGGGATGCCCTTTTCATTGCGACCATTGTTATGGGGCTCCTGAAAATCAAAAAAAGGTGTTCGGCAGGTCCTGGGTTGTCCGTTCGCCCGAAAGGGTCAGGGAAGACCTCAGGGCATGGAGCAGGGATCCAGCCATTCAATACGTTAATATTTTTCATGACTTTACGGGCCCCATGCCCATGGACTACACGCGCACGGTGTTGAGCGAAAAATACAACCTGTACATTACATGGGATATCGTGACACTCCCTTCCAAAGAAACCTTGGAACTCCTGACCCAATCGTTTCCCGGCGGGGCGATCCAGTTTTCCCTGGATATCAGGCATACTACCTCCAGGGATTTGCAATCAATTGACTTGCTGATAGATAGAATCCGCCAGGTTCAAAATACCAAAAAGTTCATGGTGCGTTTGTGCTATGCCAAGCGATTTGTGTCTGCTGAACCTGAGTACGCCCGCGCCCTGCAAACCATTGTCGGGGCAACCGGATGCGCCCCCAGCAGAACCGACGCCTGGTGGGGAGACGACCTGGATACCGACCCCGCAGGACTTTGCACGGAAGAGCAGTATCGGCAATGCCTTAGGGATACTGGGGAGTATTTTTTGTGGAACATGATGTTTACCGCGGGTGTGGCAACCCATGCCTGGTTTCCCAGGTTTACTCAAAAAACAGCGGAATTCATTTACAACCAGATAGGGGATTCCTTTTTCCTGAAAAGTTTGAGCCTCGGGAAGCATTCCAAGTAAAATGTTTGAGTACCCGTTTCCGGTCCCCCTGGGATTTTTCAATGTTTAAAGATTTCCGGTGAAATCTCCAGAACCCCCGCTGCGCTTCCGGTGTAAATGCAGTCTTTGGCCGGGGAGTAACACACACAGCGCAGCAAGGGGCCTACTTCCAATTCTCCAATTTTTTCGCCGCTGGCGCAGTCATAAACCTTCAGTTTTCCTTCAAAATATTTAGCTACGTATATCCAGTCGCGCACGGGGTCGTAGTCCAGGCACCTTATTCCAAATCCCGTGAATATCCGTTTTTTTGTCTCCAGGGTGTCCGAATCCAGGACCAGCACACTAAAGGCTCCGTTGACCAGGACTTCGTTCCTTTCGGGAACGGGAACCGTCCACATTCCCGCCAGCAAGCGTCTATGCGCTTTTACTTCCAAGGGAGTCATGCTTAATGCGTACAGGCGTAAGGGAAAGCCTGGCGTGTACACCCGGTTAAGCTCCTGGGAAAAGGAGAATTGGTTGTAGAGTAAGATGGAGGGCAGCTTCAGGTCGGCAATTGGGGCGTTGGAGTTGTTGAAGGAAAAAACAGAGCCCCGGAAAGTGCCGACGTACTTTTGATCCTTCCAAGCCGCTCCTATCCTGAATCCGTTAAAAGCCGGCTCGCCTTTTGCTTTCACGGCGTTGCCAAAGGGGATTTCCCTTCTCAAACTCATGTCCCTGACATCTACCTCAAGCATACTTCTGTTGGGAGGGTTGGCATAGAAGCTGCCGGTGTATAGCAGTTCCTGATCTGGGGATAGAAAAAAGAAAGGGCGGCGCCCTCCTTTGCGAAAAAAATGTTGCACCGAGGAGGTCCTCAGGTTGATTTTGTCTATTCTCCTGCGCCGTTCATACGAAATGAGGACAGCCTCCCCCCTGATTGGGCGAATCATATAAGGATCGAACCATGTCGCCTGCTCCAGGCTCCCATCAGGATAAATGAGCTGAAATCCATTTTCCTCGGGACGGCTTTCTATCACCCATTTTATGCCTGGACGATTCAGACCGGCTTTATTCCATTCATGCCTGTCCATGTCGTCAAACGACCAATCCCTAAGGTGAGGGAACATCAATAAAGCAATCAGGAAAAAACCGAGATTTAGCAATGTGAACGCACGATAGCCCAGTTTTTTTTTATGCCGCGGCATGGCTTTTTTTAGCGTTATGAATACAAAAACTGCGGAGGCGAAAAATACAATTCCCCAGAAAGGATGATTGAAAAATAGTAGTAGATAGATTGCGTAAGCAAAAACAGCAAAAGAAAAATAAACGATAAAGATAAATTCTTTAATAATATAAATATTTTTAAACCTGGATTGATTTAGGATTGACGTTATTATCAATAGAAATACTAGATCTAACAGCGCATTCACCCAACCCTTTGTAACCATTTCCAACAAAAATAATGTGCAAATTCCTGAACAAGCTATAAGAATAAAAATAAACCTGAGCATTGATTGAGCTATCTTCATTTTTCGGAATTCCTCCAACTCAATGCCGCCTGCTTTACAGCCTCATAAAGAGGGCCTGGATTTCCCGAAAGAAGGTTGCTCAACTCCACATAAGGATAGATGAAGCACCCCCGGCAATCCGTTATGGGCATTCGCCGGAACGCTTCCACAAATCCCAAATCCTTCCCCGAGGGCGCGGCGTCCGAGTCCAGGTTGACATGGCACCGGCAGACTCGGCCCGAGGGAGTGACGAATCCTCCGTAAAAGCCAAGTTTACACCGTATTTTTTCAACAGAAGCGTCAGGATAGCGCATTAAGGATTTCAGATATGATCTTGAGCAGCAAACAGGCCTGCCCCGCCTTTTGGCCGCCTGTAAAAAACACACGCCCTTTTTAAATTCCTCCAAATCCGGGAGGATGCTTGCGGCTTTCCCGGAGCTGACCGCGCAGGGAGTGACGGGCTGGAAAAAGCATTGGGCGCCCATGTCCTCGGACAAACGAAGCACATGAGGAATTTGATTTGTATTTTGTTTGCTCACCACCATGGCGAAGATCAGCTTCTTCCCAGCTTTGACGGCCTCCTCCCCCCCCTGGACGGCCCCGGCATAGGCTCCTTGCCCCCTCAGGCTGTCATGAACCTCTTGGTTTCCGTCCAGGCTGATCACCGCTGCGTCCACCCACTTCAGCAGCCCCTTTCTTTCCGGAAGCAGCAGGCCGTTGGTGTTCAAGGTGATCAAGGCTTTGCCGTGGGCCGCCCGAAGCAGCCGGTCAAGATCCTGACGTAAAAGAGGCTCGCCTCCGCTGAATCCCATACGCAGAGTTCCCGCCTGTAAAAATGCATGGATGGCTTCCAGCCATTGATCTGCGTCCATTTCGTCGGAGGGCAGGTCCGGGAAGCCGCAATAGGCGCAGCGCAGGTTGCAGCGATGGGTTACGATCATGCCAATGGAGGCGGGAAAACGTCTTCCAAGAACCCTGGCTGTCATCAGCCGGGCAAGCGAAATGGGCGTTCGCCTTTTCAAATCGCCCCCTCAAGCCTGCCCCGAAGCATCCACAAAGCCAGGAGTCCAAGGCCTAGAATAATGTTCGAAAACCGGAAGAAAAGGCGCATTTTTGCAAGGTCCCTCTCATGCGAGTATAGGCTCATCAGGCCTATTTCAAAAAGTGAAATCGCCGAGATTAAAAGAGCATCCCCCGCCGCGAGATATCCGGGAAAAAAGCCGACCCATCCAAGCAAGGCGCGAAACAGGGCCAAAAGCCTCATGAATCCGATGGTTTTTTTCTTTCCCGCTTTTACGGCTACCGTTTGAACGCCCGCTTTTAGGTCGCTTTCCCTGTCCTGAATTTCATGGGCCAATTGGGGAATCATCACGCTGGGGCAAAAAACAAGAGCCATAAAAAAGCCGCCAGCGGCCGCCCCCCCTGAAATGAGCATGCCCATAGTAAAAATGGGAATGAAGATCAGGCAGTTCGTCAGACTGCCGGCTATGAAGATTCGTTTAACCTGAAACGGGCCGGAATATAACCAGGAAGCCAGGTGCATGCCGGTTGCAAGCAGGCCCGCGGGAACGGATACCAGCCAGGAAAGGACCCAGCCTGCAAGGCCTGCCGTCAGCGCCAGGTAACGGGCCTGGTTAAAGGGGATGCGGCCTGCCGTAATAGGGTTTTTCGCGGGCGCGTCCAAATCTCTGTCAAATAAATTGTTGTAGCCGTAAGTGAAGGAAAGGTAAGCGCAGCAACAGCCGAACCCCACGTAAAATGGAGTGGTCATCGGAATTTCTCCTGCAGCGTACACCGCTCCCAGCAAGTAAAGCCCCAGAAAATGGACCCAACCTCCCACTCTAAAAAAGTTCAATATACTGAAGAGCGCTTGTATGGCATTCCCCAGGCGGGAACCCAAAGCATGGCTTTGGGCGGGCGCGGCGTGTGCTGGCATGTCTCCCCCTCCAAGACGCTTAAACTTAGCTTGAAAAATGTATAACAGCGGCATGAATGCAAGTCAATGGATCTCATGGACGCATTGAGCGGTATGCTTGCAGGCGGGGGCGGCAAAACACTGCTTCTGCCTGTCCGTTCAAAGATTATACACTCGGAAAACTTCATCGGTCGGAATTATTTTATGGACTTTTAGAACCAAAGGGGCGTATAATTCCGTTACTTTTCACAAGGCAAATTTTAGGCCCATTTTTTTCCCAACACAAGACCTATTCCCCGAAAATTTCTTACAATAAGGAGCAATGGTAATGGAACTTATCAAAGGCTTTCCCGCCACTAGTCAAGACAGGTATCCCTTAAATGTAACCAACATTATTAAACATTCCGTTAGAAATTACGGTCCCCAGGAAATCGCCAGCAGAAGACTGGACGGCAGCATGTTCCGCTACACCTATAGCGACGCATATGAACGCATGCAGCGTTTGGCCAACGGCCTGACCAAACTGGGCGTCAAGGTGGGAGACCGGGTGGGCGTGCTGGCCTGGAATTCCAATGAAAATTACGAAGTGTATTTCGGCGTGCCCGGAATGGGCGCCGTCATGCTGCTTTTGAATCTGCGGTTGACTCCCCAGGACCTGGCCTACGTGGTGGAGCACAGCGGCTGCGAATACATTATTGTGGACGAAACCCTGCTGCCCATCGCCCACGCCCTGGCGCCTCTCTGCCCGCAGATCAAAGGCTACGTGGTGATTACCATGCCGGGCAAAAAAATGTCCGACGTGGAAACGCCCCTGGAGAACACCCACTCCTATGAAGAACTGCTGGCCGAATCCGACCCGGTTTTCGACTGGCCCATGATGGAGGAAACCTCAGCCTACGCAGCCTGCTACACCACGGGCACCACGGGCAAGCCCAAGGGCGTGTATTACTCCCATCGCGACGTGTATCTGCACTCCATGTGCATCGGCATGAACACGGGCATGAACGTCAAGGACACCTGCTGCCAGATCGTCCCCATGTTCCACGCTTTGGGCTGGGGCCTTCCCCAGGCGGCCACTTTGGTGGGATCCCGCATTATCCTGCCCGGCATGTACACCCTGGAGACCCTGGACTCCCTGAGCAAGCTCATCGTGGATGAAGGCGTGACCATGAGCGCCGGCGCCCCGGCAATTTTCATGCCCTTGCTTGAGTACATCAGAAACCTGGAGGAAAGACCCGACCTCACCGGCGTACGCCTGCTTTCCGGCGCCACCGAGCCCCCGGTCTCCATGATGAAGGGATTCTGGGACATGACCGGCGCGGAAATCATCCATGCCTACGGCGCCACGGAAACCACCCCGCTGGTCACCATCAACCGCCTCATGCCCTGGCTGGAAACCTCCCTTTCCGAGGACGAAAGATGGAATTTGAAAAAGAAACAGGGCTTCGCCGTGGGCGGCCTGGATGTGAAGGTGGTGGACGCCACCCTCAAGGACGTGGCCCACGACGGCAAGACCCCCGGTGAAATCCTCATTCGCGGCCCCTGGATTACGGGCGCCTACCACAACGCCCCGGGCTCCGAAGCCTCGTTTACGGAAGACGGATTCTGGCGCTCCGGCGATGTGGGAACCATGGACGAAAACGGCTACCTGAAAATTACGGACCGGGTCAAGGACGTGATCAAGTCCGGCGGCGAGTGGATCAGCTCCGTGGACATGGAAAACGAAATTATCTCCCACAACGACGTCCTAGACGCCGCGGTGGTTGGCGTGGAACATCCTAAATGGCAGGAAAGGCCCCTGGCCCTGGTGGTCCTCCGGGATGACGCCAAAGGCAAGGTCAACGCGGACGACATCCGGGCTCATTTAAGCAATGTGTTCGCCAAATGGCAGTTGCCCGATGAAGTCCTGTTTGTGGATGAAATTCCCAAGACCAGCGTGGGCAAAACCGACAAGAAGGTCATCCGCGCCGAGCATAAGGATATGTATTCGGAATGATTTTGATGCAAAACTAACCGCTTAAAAAGGGCGTCTTGCCAAAGCAGGGCGCCCTTTTTGCCCCTGATGCCGGCGCCCGCCGCTGAAGTAAAAAACGGAGGCATTGCGCCTTAAAATATATAACGAGCGCTCGAAAAAAAGTTTTTTTTATTATTTCAAATAGGATGGAGCATTTCCTGGAAAACCTACGATTTTGTCGCTTGACTCCGCTCAAAAATCCAAAATAAGATACCTGAACTCTGAATGAATCACTGCCCCTAATATTTTATTTGACGGGATGGGAGCATTTCCCCGTCACCTTTTTCGGTTAAGCGCCGACTTAATTCAAAAGGGCTTGCTCGAAGGCCTTATTTGGACCTGAAAAAGCCGGGCGCTGCAATCCAACTGGAGATCCGGCATAGAAGCATGGAAAGCAAAAAAGCGGAGAAGGAATAATGAATGTCCAGTCACACGACATTGCAGATAAGGAACGCATCCTGATAGTCGACGATGAACCCCAGGTCTTGAAGGTCATGAAGCGCATGCTGGAGTTTTCCGGCTATACGGTGACGGCCATGGAAAACAGCGTGGAGGCTCTCCAAACCTTTGGCGAAGCCCCGGACTCCTTCAACGCGGTGTTTACGGATATGTGCATGCCTCAGATGAACGGGGATGTGCTGTCTTCGCGCATGAAGGAAATCCGCCCGGACATCCCCATCATTCTGTGCACGGGGTATTCCGAGCTGTTTTCCGAGGAAAAAGCCCGGGAAGCCGGCTTGGCCGGCTATCTGCAAAAACCCATCTATCACAAGCAAATGGTCGAAACGCTGCGTCAGGCGTTGAATTGTCCGAAATAACTTGAGACTTTGCCCTAATGATTGTAAGGTCAGGCCATAAAAAATCATAACCTGAGGATGGGCTGAAAACGCCCTGGAGGAGGAGATTGCATGGCCTTGAAACTGAGTCTGGAACTGAACGAAACAATCGACCTGCCTTGCGACTTTAATAAGGCTTTCGATTTTTTCATGGACGTCAATGCAACCGGAAAATGCTTCACCAAAGTAGAGGAAATCAAGGACCTGGGGGATGACAAGTACCATTACATCATGGCGAAGGAAGGCGTGGGCAAGTATTCCGTCCAGGTGGAATACGCCGCCAAATACTCCTTTGACCGGGATAAAGGCGTTGTGGAATGGACGCCCGTCAAGGGCATAGGAAACGGCGTGTGCAGCGGCAAATCCGTGATTACGGAAAGCGGCGGCAAGGTTAAGGTGGATTTTTCCACCACCATGAACCTGGAGCTTCCCCTGCCGGGCCTGGCCAAGCCTATCATCAAGCCTTTCGTCAACCGGGAATTCGAAAAATCCATGGAGCAGTTCAGGGACAACGTCATCAAAGCGCTAAGCTGATCACAGCAACGGGAAGGGGAAAACCCTTCCCGTTTTTTAATAATTCCCCCAATAATATGTATTTTTAGGCGGTTATTGCGGCGGCGCATTCTTACGTAAACCTTCGCCCCTCCCCAGCCTCTTGATTAAACGCCGAGGCCGCCTTATATTCATAACAACAATAATTCACTCCGGTTGTTTTTCAGGAACCCCGATCAAGGAGGCGGCAGTGCTTTATTTGCATCCCCTTTTCCAATCGCTCATGTTCATTCTATGCCTTTACGCCTTTTACTTGGGCTTCGCCCGTTTTAAAAGCCTGCACTTGCATCAAAAGGCGAAATTTCAACGAAAAAGGCACGCTCTTTTCGGACTGATCGGATTGGCCGGCTTTCTGGGCGGCATGGCGGGCGGCTCAATCATCGGGGGGATCTACAAACTGGATCCCTTGATCGGAGAATTGCATGAAGCCGCGGGCGCGGTCATGGCGGTATTGATGATTTTCGCCCTGGCAACCGGCCTGATTCAGTACTTAAAGCCCAAACCCCGCAAACTCATGCCTGCATTGCACGCTTTGGCGAACCTGATTGTATTGATTCTGTTTTTCGTCCAGGTTTACTCGGGCGTCGGAATTTTGAACCGCGCCGCATAGCGGCATTGCCATCGACGCCTTTTTAAAGCCTGGCAGCCTAATTGCGCATAAAAAAGCCCCAAGGCTTGAAAGCCTCGGGGCGTATATAGTCAGGCTTTCCGGCAGAGGGTCGCCGGACGCCGCTGTGTGTAGATGGGACGCGGTGCAGTATTACCCGCGGGCTTTTTTCTTGGCCGGAGCTTTTTCCTTTTCCCCCGGAGCGCCGTCCTTCTGCAACTCCTCCACCTGTTTGGTAAGCGCGGCCACCTGTTTTTCCAGCTCCTCCACTTGCTCGGCGGAAACCAGGTTCATCACTCCTAAAACTTCGTTCACCCGCTGGTCGATTTTTTCGGATATCCAGCCCTTGAGATTGGAAGCGTAACCCATGACTTCGCTTTTAAACCGGCTGCCCTCGGACTCAGACAATTCGTTGTTTTTCACCATGCGGGAGACGACTTTGTCCAACTCTCCCTCCGCCATGCTCATGGCGCCCTGCCACAAAGAAACGAACTTGCGAGCCGACAACAGTGTTCCCTGTCCTTTTTGTAAAAGCTGCATAAGCACCCCCGAGGGCACGCCCTTGTCCCTGGCTAAAAGCTGGGACATGGTTGCGGCGGTCAGGTCTTCGCCTGTCTTGGAATCCTGAATGAACACCTCCTCGCCGGCGCGGACCAGTTCGGAGACCCGGGCCAGGGAGATATATTGTTTGTCTTCGGTGTCATAGAGTTTGCGGTTGGAATACTTTTTTATCCTGCGCATGGATTGCCTTTTATGCTCGGAGTGGTTGTCAAAGGCGGCCCAGCCCCCCTTCAAGGGGACTGGGCTGCGGCCTATGCCTTACCCGGCTCCGGGCGGCGGTTGTCTGCGCACTATTTGGAGGCCAGGGCCGTCACTTTAGAGGTCAGAGATTTCACTTTTCCGGGTATGGGAAGCCTTGCGGCGATTTTTTTGCCGTTTTCAGCCATAACGCCGAAGGTCTCCAAAGCGACCATCCCCATATCTTCAACTAGATCGGTCCCGGTTTCAAGGGTTTTTTTGCCGGACTCCAGAGCTTTCTTGACGTATTTTTCGTTGTACTCAAGCGCGGTAAGGGTCGCCGTGTCCGCCGCGGTCTTCACTTTGCCCTGAATTTTAGCCTTGCGTTCGTTGACCAGGGCCTTGCCAAGGTCCACGTAAGCGGAGGCGGTCGTTACAGCGTTCTTGGACATTTCCTCGACAAAATCCACGCCCGTGGTCACAGCAGCCAGGATCTTGTCGTTGTATCCGGAAACCGGAGCAGGCAGGCTGTCCGTAACCTTTTTGGCGGTGTTGATGACATAAATCGCCTTGGGGTTCTTTTCCGGCGCTTTGGGCGCCGCTTTCTTTGCAGCAGTCGCTTTGGGTGCGGCGGCTTTCTTGGCCGGAGCTTTTTTCGCCGTGGTCTTTGCCGCAGTTTTCTTGGCGGCCGCTTTGGGCGCCGCTTTTTTGGCCGGAGCCTTCTTGGCGGCGGTCTTTTTAGCAGCGGTTTTTTGGGCCGGGGCTTTTTTCGCCGCAGCCTTTTTGGGGGCGGCCTTGGCTTTTATTTCCTTTGCCTCCTCAGCTTTTGCTTCCACTTTTTCAGCCGCCGCCGCAGGCGCTTCTTTGGCGGTTTCGGTTTTTTCCTCCACAGCCGCTTCAGGCGTTTTGCCGTCTACTTCACTCATTGTTCTTCTCCTCTTCACATTGCGATGTTAAAAGATGTAAAAAAAGTTGAAACCTTAAAAAATAAATCCCGGAGATAATTCCCAGGGCCATGCATACTCAGTATGTCAACTACAATATGACGCAGCGCGTCAATTTGTCAAGGCTTTTTTTTCACAACAAAAAATCCATGCTGTTCAAACACGATTCAAACACTGCCATGAAAGGCGGGAGTCTTTTTACCTATACCCGATAGGGCTTTATCTTGACGGAAAAGAATGATAGTCTTAACGGAGAAAAATTGAGGGGTAAGGCGGGGTTAATCTAATTTTTACAAAGCAGGATCAAAATGGTTTCCCGAACCGGCAAAAAGCGTGATAAAGATAGTTTTTCTCCTCCTGAGCCTCGGGTTTTCAGGTACGAACTTCCCGGGGGCTGGGAGGTGCTTGCCGGCAAAACCGATGAGGACAACGACCTTTTGAGCCTCAAGACGGCCAGGCCCAACGACTGGTGGTTTCACGTGCGCGGCATGCCGGGCAGCCACGTGGTTTTACGGGCCAGGGATGGGGAGCAGCCGGACTCTCAGGTTAAAAAGCAGGCTGCGGCCATTGCCGCGTATCACAGCAAGGCCCGGAACGGCGGAATCGTTCCGGTGTCGTGCACCCAGGCGTGCAACGTGACCAAGCCCCGGGGCGCCAAGCCCGGGACCGTGCATATAAAAAAAGAAGTGGTCTATAAAGTCCGGCCCTCAAGCGGAGAGGAGTAACGCCGGATGATTCAAGATAATTTTTGCGGAGGCGCTATGAAGGCAATCAGGGTTCTTTGCGTGGTGTTGGCTGTTTTATTGAGTCTGGGGGCGTGCACCCCCAAAGAGGAAAAAGCCGGAGAAGCGGCGAAAGCGGATGCGGCAGTCAAATCGGAGGAGGCCGCCCCGGCCCAAGCGGCGGCAACGGGGCCTTCGCCCGAAGTCCTGATAAAAACCTCCATGGGCGAATTCGTTGTTGAGTTGAGGCCCGACCTGACCCCCGTGACCGTGGAGAACTTTCTCAGCTACGTGGATGAAGGCTTTTACGATGGAAAAATTTTTCATCGGGTGATTGACGGCTTTATGATCCAGGGCGGCGGATTCGACGCGGACATGAAACAGGATGCAACGCACGACCCCATAGTCAATGAGGCGCCCAAGGGTCTGGAAAACCTGGCGGGGACCATCGCCATGGCCCGAACCGGTGAGATCGACAGCGCCACGGCCCAGTTTTTCATCAACGTAAAGGACAATTATTTCCTGAATCATGTGCCCGGCAATCAAAAGAAGTTCGGTTATGTCGCGTTTGGCAGGGTAGTTCAAGGAATGGACGTGGTCTACCGAATAGCCAAGGTGGAGACCGGAGTCAAAGGATATTACAGAGACGTGCCCAAGACTCCCGTAATCATTGAAAGCGTCACGCGGGTCGGCGCAGCCGAATAAATCATATTGCAGTTTTTGTTTTGTCCATGTTCGGGACCAATTTCGACATGACTGAATCCACCACACAAAGCCCTGAAAAAAAGTGCTCCGCCCCGGCGGGGCGCGATCCGTCCGCTCCGGAAGACTTCTCCTCCGGAGAAGACGACTGCGGTCTTAGCGACCACGATATTGAGCAGGATTTTTACAAGCATTATCTGCCGGAGTCTGCAGGCCTGAAAGGCTTTCTTAAGCGGGCCTTTCATCGTTTTCTCGCCATTCGGGGAACCCCTCGGGAATTGGCCCTTGGCCTGGCTTTGGGCGTTTTTGTGGGGATGAGCCCATATATGGGCGTGCATACGGCTGTGGCCGTATTGTTTGCGGCCATTTTTAA
Source organism: Desulfatibacillum aliphaticivorans DSM 15576 (assembly GCF_000429905.1). Taxonomy (NCBI): domain Bacteria; kingdom Pseudomonadati; phylum Thermodesulfobacteriota; class Desulfobacteria; order Desulfobacterales; family Desulfatibacillaceae; genus Desulfatibacillum; species Desulfatibacillum aliphaticivorans. Next base: position 27,047 of record NZ_KE386983.1, read on the forward strand.
ATGGAGCAAGATTTCCGCCGCCGTGGGCGTGCAGATTTCCAACTTCGCCACCGCGCCGTTCGTCTATTGGTTCACCTATCACGTGGGCAAGTTTTTTTATACGGCCCGGGTGCCCTTCCAGCCTCCCTCGGAATTCAGCTTCAACGGCCTCATGGAAATGCTGAAACAGACCCCGGAAATGCTATGGATTCTTACCATCGGAGGGGTGGTCGCAGGAATCCCCCTGGCTTTCATTACGTACTGGATCGCATTTAAAGCCGTGACCAAATACCGGGAGGACATCAAGGAAAAGATTGCAGCGCACAAGCGCAAGCTGTTAAGAAGAGCCAGACGCAAACGATGATCCATGGGTTTGACAAAACTGGTAAATCTGATAAACGACCTGATATTGAATTGCTCGCAGATTGCCGCATTGCGGCTTTCAGGACGCCGGATCGGGCCGGAGCCTTGGCCCGGGACGCAATTGCCGCCCAAAAGGAGGGGACATGCGCAGAGTGGTTTTTAATCAAAAGGGGGGGGTGGGGAAATCCACCATAGCAAGCAATCTGGCCGCCATGGGCGCCAGCAAGGGAAAGCGCACCCTGCTGGTGGACCTGGATCCTCAAGGCAACGCCACCCAGTATCTGCTGGGAAACGGGGACCTGGACTCCCGGGAGACCCTGGCCGAGTTCTTCCAGGACATGCTTCGGATCAGCCTCAGGCGAAAAGGCGCGGAGGCCTATATCCACCATACGCCTTTTGACAACCTGGACGTCTTGCCCGCCCATGGGGAAATGGCGGACCTGAGCTCCAAGCTGGAGGCCCGGTACAAAATTTACAAGCTCAAGGAGGCCCTGGACCAGATACCTTATTACGACGCGGTTTTCATGGACACGCCTCCGGCCCTGAACTTTTTCACCCTGTCGGCCCTGATAGCCGCGGACTCGTGCCTGATTCCATTTGACTGCGACGACTTCTCCCGCCGCGCCTTGTACACCCTCATGGGAAGCGTGCAGGAAATCAGGGAGGATCACAATCCCAAGCTGCGGGTGGAAGGCATAATCGTCAACCAGTTTCAGGCCAGGGCCAAGCTGCCCAACAAAATAGTCAACGAGCTGAAAAGCGAAAACCTGCCGGTGCTGGACGCCTTTTTGTCCCAGTCCATCAAGGTGCGGGAGTCTCACGACAAAGCAACGCCCCTTGTGCACCTGGCGCCTAAACATAAACTGTCCCAGGAATACCTGGCTTTGTACGAGATGCTGAACCCATGACCCAAGAAGTGGACAACAAGCTGGTTCCCGTGCTCACCGAAGCGGTGGGCGTGGTGAAAATGGCCGTATTCAAAAAGCTCAAAGAGCATTTTACCCAAAATTACCCGGATTGGGAGGACGCCTTCGCCAATATGATGGCCGGGGCAATCATCAACGACCTGTTCTGCACCCCCAACCTGGACCCCCAATTCGTGGATTTCGTGCGTACAAATCGCCCGGTGATCGCCCAGTACGTGCGATTTCTGGCGACGCACGAGGACTTTGCCCCCATGCTGCCCCATATCACCGACGCCCTGCGCGTCTCCTTCATGTGCGATCATAACCAGGGGACGGACACCTCCTTTATCCTCACCCGAGCCCTGCAATTGGGAATCCTCATGGAAGAGCGCACCATTCCCCTGCCCAGGCATTTTATCGATTCGGTGAAAATCCTGGGAGACTCCCTGGGCCTGGTCTCCCCGCCCGTCCTGCCGCCTGAGGAAACAGACGAAGAGCCGGAAAAAAACTAGAAAAAGGCGGGAAAAAAACAAACTGCTGCACTGTAGAACTGCAAAAGCGCGGAACTGCATAACTGCTGCCTCCGGCGGCAAACTTTTGGAAAAGTTTGATCAAAACTTTTTAAAATGGCGCTCCGCGCAAAGGCAGAGGGGGTAATTGATCCGTCATTCCCAAGTGCAGTTATCGGGAATCCAGCGTCCTCCGCCCGATATCCAAGAACATCTCCTCCATTGGCGTTCCCCCGTCATCCTCACAAGGCCTTCCAAAATATATTGACATAAAAAAGTCATATGATATCAAAATACATAGGTATCTCTTTCGTTTCTCTCATCCTCACTCAGGTCTAATTATAAAATAATGGAGGCCTATGCGTTTACTCGGCGCCGGATTATTCGTATGCTTTGGGATGATGGGCCTGGTTGTATTTTTAGGAAACTTGGGCTGGCTTGAATCCGGTTCCCCCCTGATTGTTTTCTTCGGTATCAGCGTATTCATGTTTTTGTTAATGGCCGGGTCTTTCATTCTGTTCAACATGGCTGGCGACCGTCCCTCAAATATCCCTTCCGTCGAAGATTATATTCGCGATTTGAAAGAGCAGGGATTATTGCTTATTCAAGACTATTCGGCAACGCGCGCTTTTGAAGTTGAGGAGTGGGAGGATGAAGGCGTCCACTACTACCTTGAATTGACGGACGGCGGCGTCCTTTTTTTAACGGGACAGTATTTGTATGACTATGAACCCACGCTTGACGATTCCGAGATAAATCAACCGAGATATTTTCCATGCACGGAGTTTTCGGTGCTGAGGCATGGAACGGAAGGGTATGTGGTGGATATTGTCTGCAGAGGCGATGTTTTAGAACCGGAAATTGTCGCGCCGCCTTTCGATTTTAAGGATTTTGATAATGATCTTGTCCCCGAAGACGGCCAAATCATTTCGGATGTCTCCTATGACGAGTTGAAGCGCCAAAGGACGGAGCGAAAAACAAAGCAAACCACTTCTTCGTGGTGGGCGAGATTGTTTGGATCATAACCGGCGTCTCGCCAAAACGCTCGTTCCCATGCTTCGCGTGGGAATGTATACATAAATATCTAAATTTAAACACTTTAATAGAACTATCGGCGCGTTTTAAAAACACTGGATCTCCGTTTCCGCCATTGCGTCATGATGACTGCAAAACCGCCCGCAATCATCATGCCTCCATGGCTCCACGGGGATGACGGACAGCGGCGGCTTTTGCATTCCCTTGGTTTTGGATTCAATTTCGCTTTGGCCGTTGAAAAACAAGCGGCCCCACGGCTTGCCTCTGCCATATCAGTTCGTCATCCCCGTAAGGACGATCCATCTTTTTGGGATCGTCCGCAATCGGGAATCCAGCGGCTCTTGCCCTTTGGCCTCCATTCTCCATGTCATTAAAAGAAAAAACTTGATGATTTAGCCTCCCGCCATTGCAGGGATGTCAGCCTTACCAGGGCTTAGCGCCTTCCAAAGTCGCCACGGCATTTTTCATCCCATCTTGGCATTTTGGATTGCCAAACGCCCGCCCGAATACTAAGAAATCAAAAGCAAGCCCAATTCTCCGTTACGTATTCTTCAAGCCATTCATCAAGCCCGGGAGTGAAGCCTTATGTCCATCGGATTTCTCGCAATCGCCGCCTGCGTTCCCATACTCGTCGCCCTGGTTTTGATGGTGTGGATGCACTGGCCCGCGGTCCGCGCCATGCCCATGGCCTGGGCGGTGTGCGCCGTCCTGGCTGTGGCGGTCTGGAAAATGCCCGTGGGATTCGTCCTGGCGGCCACGCTGGGGGGATTCGGCAACACCCTGAACATCCTGATCATCATATTCGGGGCCATCGTGCTTTTGTTTTCGCTGCAGGAAAGCGGCGGTATGGAAACGATAAAGCAAGGCATCGGAGGCCTGTCCGACGACAAACGGGTGCAGATATTGCTCATCGCTTTTTTATTCAGCGCGTTTCTGGAAGGCGCGGCCGGATTCGGAACGCCCGCGGCCATTGCGGCGCCGCTTTTGATCAGCCTGGGATTTCCGGCCCTGGCCGCCGTCATGGCTTGTTTGATTTTGAACTCCTTTCCCGTGACATTCGGCGTGATCGGCGCCGTGGTCTGGTTCGGGCTGAAAAATCTGACGCCCCTTGTCAACAGCGCCGCAGCCCAAGGAATCGCCCCCGCCTCCATCCCGGACGCATGGGCTTTTTTTGGGGTTGTGGGAAAATGGGGCGCGGTCCTTAATACGCTTCCCATATTCATCCTGCCTTTGTTTGTGATTTGCTTTGTCACCCGTTATTTCGGCGCCAATCGCTCCTGGAAGGAGGGGCTGGGGGCCTGGAAAATTTCCCTGTTCGCCTCGGCGTGTTTTGCAGCGGCCTACCTGTTTTTCGCCTTTGTCATGGGCATTGAGTTTCCCAGCCTCATGGGCGGATTGATCGCCCTGGCCATGACCGTGTTCGCGGTAAAGCAGAAATGGCTGCTGCCCGCCAATACCTGGACCTTTGGCCCGAAAGAGCAATGGGAAAAGGATTGGATCGGGTCCATCGACATGAACGGCGGAGGCCAAAACGCCGCCAATATGAGCCAGATGCGGGCCTGGGCGCCCTATATCCTCATTGGGGCGCTGCTCATGCTGACCAGGCTGTCCAGCCTGCCGTTCAAGTCCTGGGTCATGGGCCTGGAAATTAACATCCCGGCCATCATGGGTTACGAATCGGTCAATTTCAGCATGAAGCCTTTTTATTTGCCGGGGATCATGCCTTTTATGCTGACGGCATTGCTCATCGTTCCTATGCACGGGATGTCGTGGAAAAAGGCGGGCGTCGCGTGGTCCAATGCCTTAAAGAGGATCATCGGCCCGGCCCTGGCCTTGATGTTCGCCGTGGCTTTGGTGGAGATATTCAAGCAATCCGCCCATAACGCCCTGGATTACCCTTCCATGCCCCTTTCCATGGCAAAGGGCGCGGCCGCCCTGGCCGGGGGCGCATGGCCGTTGTTCGCCTCGTTTGTGGGGGCTTTGGGAGCGTTTATCACCGGCAGCAACACTGTTTCCAATTTGCTGTTCAGCGAGTTTCAATACGGCCTGGCCGAGCAAATGCACCTGCCCCGGCAGATCATCGTCGCCCTGCAGTTAGTGGGAGGCTCCATGGGGAACATGGTCTGCATCCACAATATAGTGGCGGCCTCCGCCGTGGTGGGCCTGACCGGCGCGGAAGGCGCCATCATCAAACGGAACTCCGTCCCCCTGTTGATCTACGGCCTGTGCACGGGTCTTTTAGGCATGCTGTTCTGCTACGTTCTATTTCCGGGGATTTTTTGAGTTCGCTTGATGTTGGATTACCTCCGTTCAAACGACCGATATTGTTGGGGTTCGCAAGCTCAATCCAACCTGCGACTCTGCAATCGCGACGCAGGTTGGGTAGAGAGCGCATAGACTTTTCCAATTGCTAAGACCTGTTCTCTCTGGAAAAGAAAGTCGAGATTCGGAGAGCTTGTCTCGAAACCCAACAAACAGGCTGCCAAAGAAGATCGTCATCCCCGCAAGGGCGACCCGCGTTTCAGGATCGCCCGCAAGCAGGGACCCAGGGGCCTTCTACATATTGACGAATGAAGACTTTCGCCCCGTCAGCAGCCAAATACAAAATGCAAGCTCCGCGATTAAGGGGATGATGTAGACAGCCTCGATTTGGGAATAAAGCTCAGGAAGTGTAAACCGCACGCTGCTTCCAAACAGATAGACGATTCCGGCGGCGGCAAGACCGTATCCAAGCAGTTTGGGGATGCCTGATTTCAAAACCAGATGCCCCAGAACCAGATTGGAAACGCCGAAGAAAATCAAGCCCAGGTCGTAGCCGTGACTGTGCAATTCCAAAAACAGCATGGTGAGGGCGTTGGTTTGCTCCTGAGGCCGAGGCAACATGGAATAGGGGACGATCTGGACTAAAAAGGCGGCGTAGTAATTGAGCAAATTAAAGGCGAGAATCACAGCCTGAATCAACCGGAAGCCGGCAGCGGCCATGGACAGTTTTTTATGAACAGGTTCAAAGAGGACGTACAAAAAAAGCGCCAGGGCGGCGTCCGCTATGACCATCAGGGCATCGGCCCAAAATCCCATGCGAAACAGGGTTGAGAAGTTAAGGATATTTTCCGCCGTGGCGACGGGATCTCCGGAAACAATCAACTTGGCCCGGATAAAGAATTCGGCGAAAATCCCCAATACAATGATGAGGAGATACAGGAGTCCGGCGAATCGGGCGTAGAATAGCGGCGATGATGTTTTTTTGCCATCCATGAATTCCGGCTCCCGGATGTTGGCAAGAGAAATATGTGTTGGATGAACCTGCGTAAAATCTCTCGGATGTAAATCAGACATCCGCCGGCGGTTGTCGTTGGGTTTCGCAAGCTCAACCCAACCTACGTCTTTTCATGTAAAAATGGTAGGTTGGGTAGAGAGCGTATAGGGTCATCTAATTGCAAAACCTATTCTCGCCAAAAAAGACCGTCGAAATTCACGGAGTATATCTCGAAACCCAACAATCGGACCTGTCAGGCCGCCTGGCCGGGGTTGGGCGTCCATGCCCAGCAGGCGTCGTCGCCGCCGTTTACAATGCGGATATGCCCGTTTTTATAAAAGGGAACCACAATGGACTCCACCATGGCATGATCCCGGCCTGTGCGTCCGGCGATGGCGTCCACCAGGAACGAAAGGGCCTTTTCCGGGATTTTGGCCAGATCCGCCGGGATGACGCCGCACTGTTCCACCAGATCCTCTTCCAGGATTTGGAACGTGCCGCCCACCTTGCGGGTTCCTTCTACGCGCAGATCGTCCTCAGGAGAATTGACGCCTTTTCCGAATCCTTCTTCCAGGCGCTTCCACTCTTCTTCGCATTCCTTTTCAAACCGGCCTACAAAGTCAATGGCGTCCTGAGGGGACACCTGGGAGGTGCGCACCACCGGCCGGTTGGCGTCGTACAGGCTCCAGTCGTCGGTGAGGATTTCCAGGTCGTATTCTTCCAGGTTTTCCAGGACGGTTGTTCCGGGAAAGGGCGCCAGGAAATGGTAGCCGTAAATGGCGTCCAGCTTTTTAGCGAAACGAGCGGAGTCGGCCATGGTTTCGTGGGTTTCGCCGGGAAGCCCGACCATAAAGGAAGCATGGGGCAGGATGCCCACTTCCTTGCAGATCTTCACCGCTTTTTCCGCCTGCGCCAGGGTGATGCCTTTTTTCACGCGTTTCAGCATTTCCTGGTTGCCGGACTCAATGCCGAAGCTCACGCAATCGCAGCCGGTCTCCCGCATGAGGGCGAAGGTCTCCTTGTCCGCGGTGTTGACCCGGGAGAAAGCGCTCCATCCGAATTTCAGGCCCCGATTTTTGATTTCGTTGCAAACCTCACGCACCCGTTTTTTATTGGAGGTGAACAAGTCGTCCGCCACGTTGATGCGTGTGAACCCCAGTTCCAGCAGGGTTTCGATTTCGTCAACCACCTTTTTGACGCTGCGATACCGCACCTTATGCCCCACCATGCGCCTGCCCAGGCAAAAGATGCATTTATTGGGGCATCCCCGGCTGGTGATGATGGATACGGGAAATCCCAAGGCCTTGTACCGGGACAACGGCAGCAAATGCCTGGCCGGCATGGGCAGGGAGTCCAGGTCCTGGATAAAATCCCTATGGCCGGTTTCAACAATTTCACCGTTATGCCTGAGGATCAGGCCGGTCACGTTTTCCAGAGTTTCGCCTTTGGCCAGAAGCGGAGTGATTTCTTCAATGGTCTGCTCGCCTTCTCCAATCACAATGCAGTCCACGGCGGGAAATTTTTCCAAGGTCTCGTGCGCCCAGAACGACACATGAGGGCCGCCCATAATGGTGTACACCGAAGGATCGATCTCCTTGACGTCCGTGATGATTTGCGCGGCCTGGGGAAAGCTCATGGTCACGGAGGTGGAGCCCACCACGTGGGGCTTGAACTCGTCCATGGCTTTTTGAATCTTTTCCTTGTTGTAACCGGACACGACAAAGTCGAAAATCCTGACTTCCGCACCCGCCTGCTCAAAGGCGGCGGCCACATAACACACTCCCAAGGGGGGAGCAGGCGCCTCTTCCAGGGGATAAGGCGGGGCAATTACTGCAACACGCATATAGTTCTCCATTACCTCCTCCATCAAAATACTTGTGGAGAGGATACGTTTATATTGAGGCGCAGACGCCGGGCAAAAAGCCTGTTTGCAGGCGGCGCGGAATTCCACCCTGCTCTAAAACGGAATGGTCAGCGACGCGCCTTGGCCCGTTCCGTCCGGCAAGGCGCCTGCCGAGACCCGAACCTTAACCTGTTCCAGGCTTTTGGTAAAGGCGGCTTTTTGTCTCCTGTTGTATTTGTGCGCGCTGGACGCGGCGCTGTATATATTTCCGGCGTAAAAACCGAAACCCACCACTCCAATGACAGATCCCAGGGCTTCCTGGTCATTGTCGAAACTTTCGTAAGCCGCTATAATCAGGCCTGCATTCAGCAAAAATGCAATGGCTGCGTCCTGATAACGATTCGTATACACATGCCCAAGGCCCGGGACCACGGCCAGCACCCCGGCCGTTCCAGGGCTCTTATACTGCAAGTCGCCGGCTTTGTCGATCTCGGCGACAAGGGCCGGTATCCGGTACTTGTCCCAAACAGACCTGTCCATGCCCTTGAAAACGCCTGCAGCCGCATTAAAGTCCCCTTCCAGAACATACACCCATCCGGCGTCGTAACGGGCTTTTTGCGCCAGTTCGCCAGGCCCTGCGTTTTGGACCACGTCGCTCAGGCAGGTGCGGGCTTCCTCATAATCCTGGATTTTGACGCTGCACTGGCAGATTAAAAGCGAGGCCTCGGCGGCCAGGGGGCTTTGGGGATATTGCGCCGCCATGGATTCCAGGGCTTTTTGGGCTTCCTCGTAATCCTGCCCCAGATAGTAGGACTGGCCTATACGCAAGGCCGCCTGGGGGGCGCGGTCGTCATTCGGGAAAAAGTACAGAAATCGGCGATATTCCGAAACGGCCCGGTAATACTCGCCCTGGCTGAAATTGCTTTCGGCGAAGGCCAGTTGGCTGTCGGCGTCGATGGTAAGAGCCTGGTTGGCCAAGGCAGGGGCGGAGAGGATTGTAAGCAAAACAATCAGGGCCGGGACGAGAAAACATCCCCTTGGCAATCCCTTGTGCGCCGCGCCTATCACTGTTGAGTCACCCGGAAGACTTCTTCGATGGAGGTTATGCCCGCCAGCACCTTGTTGACGCCGTCCTGCCGCAAGGTGATCATGCCGTTTTCAATCGCCTTGGCCTTGATGGTGTTAGCGTCCGAGGCGGTAAGAAGCAGGGACTTAATGTCGCGGTCCATGGGCATGATCTCAAAGATGCCTTTCCGGCCATGGTACCCGGTTTGCAGGCATTCGGGGCAGCCCACAGGCTTGTATATCTGGCCTTTAGCCAGATCCTCCGGCGTCATCTTAAGAAAAGCCATGGAGGCCTCGTCCGGCGTGTGGGGCTCCTTGCAATGGGGGCAAAGCACCCGCACCAGGCGCTGGGCCATGACCGCCAGAACCGATGACGAAATGAGAAAAGGCTCCACGTTCATGTCGATCAAACGGGTGATGGCGCTAGCCGAGTCGTTGGTATGCAGGGTGGAGAAAACCAAGTGGCCGGTCAGGGAGGACTGCACGGCGATTTCTGCGGTTTCCATATCGCGGATTTCTCCGATCAGAATAACGTCCGGATCCTGGCGCACGACGGAGCGAAGCCCGCGGGCGAAGGTCAGGTCGATTTTTGGATTGACCTGAATCTGGCCGATGCCCGAAATCTGGTATTCCACCGGGTCCTCAATGGTGATGATATTGATGTCCTCGGTATTGATGGTGGAAAGGACCGCGTACAGGCTGGTGGTTTTGCCGCTGCCCGTGGGGCCCGTGACCAATATGATTCCGTAGGGCTGGTGGATCAGGCCGTGGATGGTTTTCAACTGTTCGCCGGTGAAGCCGATGTCCGTCAGTTTGAGTATGGTTGTGGATTTGTCCAGCAAACGCAAGACGATGCGCTCCCCGAATGTGGTGGGGATGGTGGACACGCGGATGTCCACGTTGCGGTCGCCGATGCGGATTTCGATCCTGCCGTCCTGGGGCAGCCGCTTTTCGGCGATATTCAGCTTGGCCATGACCTTGATGCGGGAAACCAATGCCGATTGAATGCGCTTGGGCGGCTTGATGAGATCGTACAGCACGCCGTCCACGCGATACCGCACCTTGAGCATAGTCTGATAGGGCTCGATATGGATATCGCTGGCCCGGGCCTTGACCGCCTGGGACAGGATGTGGTTCACCAGTTTGATGATGGGCGCGTCGCTGGTTTCCTCCAGAAGGTCGGCGGTTTTTTCGATCTCCGAAATAATGGAGTCCGCGCCTTCCTCCATGTCCGCAACCAATTGCTCGGCGCTGTCCCGGGCCATGTCGTAGGCCATGTTGATGGCGGAGGTAATGGCGGCGCTGGGCGCCAGGATCGTAGTGACAGGCCCCGCGTTCAACAGGGCAGCCAGGTCGTCCACCGCGTCGAAGCCCGAAGGATCGGCCACGGCCACGTACACCTGCCGCTCCCGTTCCTCGTCCTGATCCGGCTCTTGTTCATCTTCGGATTCCTCGGCCAAAAACAGGGGAACCATTTTATGCTTTTTTAAAAACTGGATGGGCGTTTGCTGGGTATAGTCGGCCGGCCCCGCGTCAATGGGCAGTTCGTTCCACACCTCCAGGCCGTAATATTCACCCACGGCCTGAAGCCAGGCGTTTTCCTGCAACAGGTTCTTTTGGGCCAGGACGTCGCCCAGGGAGACGCCTTTTTCCGCGGAAACCCGCCTTGCGTCTTCCAGATCTTCCGGCGGCAGCCCGTGGTCTCTGATCAGTATTTCATCCAGTGACGGGAGCATTATTCGGGCGTCTCCTCCTCTGCCGGTTCCTGAAATTCGTCAACCTTCTCGGGAGAATTGGGCAGGTAATCCTCTACATTGATAACCTGCTCCGGCTTGCGCTTATACAATTCAATGACGTTTTTCTCCACTTCCTTGATGGATTCGATCTTTTTCTCGGAAATCTCTTTGGCCTCCGTAGGCGTCTGGATAATCCGGGGGGTGAGGAAGACGTACAGATTGGTTTTTTCGCGTTTTTCGGTTTTGCTTCTAAACGCCCAGCCCAGCCAGGGGATGTCGCCCAGGCATGGCACTTTATACGTGCCCCCCTCGGTGCTTTCGTCTATCAGACCGCCGATAACGATGGTGTTTCCGTCCTTGACGATAACCGTGGTGTCCGCCTTGCGTTTGTATGTAGTGGGCTGGGTGGTGGTTCCGGCCGTCTCAATGAGCCGGGTGACTTCCTGAAACACATCCAGCCTGACCAAGCGCTCCTGGCTGATCTGGGGGGTGATTTTCAGGGTGACGCCCACGTCGCGGTATTCATAGCTTGTGTAGTCCACGCTGGAGCTGGATGTGTCCTGACGGGTGACGTAAGGCACGTTTTTGCCTACGTAAATTTCGGATTCTTCGTTGTTTGTGGCCAGAATATGGGGCGCGGACAGAATGTGGACGTCCGAGTCATTTTTATAGGCCCGCATGACGGCGCCCAGGGTGGGGAAGTAAATATCGCCGATTTTGATGTTCTCGCCGATCACGCCCATGGAAAAAGCCGTAGGAAAGCCAGCCACCCCGGAAGCGATTTCCGCCGTGGTGGGAAAGAGCGTATAGGCGCCTTCGCTGCCCGCACCGCCCGATCCGGCCCAGCCCACCGCCTGATCGCCGTTGACCTCAAAGTTGTCGCCTACCCGCCATTCCACGCCCAGTTCAAAGGCCTTGTCCGTGGAGACTTCCATGATCAACGCTTCAATATAAACCATGGACCTGGGAATATCCAGCTTTTCGATCACGTCCCTAAGGACCTTAAAGTCCTCCTTGTCCGCCACGATGATAATGCTGTTTGTGGCCTTATCCGCGGAAATCTGCACATCCTTGGAAACCACCGGCGCTTCGGCTTTGTTCTTGGTGTCGGTCTGCTTGCCGGGCAGGGCCTGGAGCACCTTCACCACCTCTTCGGCCGTGGCGTTTTGCAAGTAAACCACCTGGATTTTGCCTTCGCCCGTGGGCTGCTCTTTATCGAGCAATTCAACAAAGGAGAGGATGGCTTCCGTGTCGTCTTTGGAGGCCAGGATAATCAGGCTGTTGGTGCGTTCGTCAGCCACGATTTTAACCACGTCCCCGGTGGCGGCCACGGTCTGTGCGTTCTTGGACTTGGTATTGACCCGCGGCCGGGAGGAAGTGTTGCCTTTGCTTTCAAACAATGTAGTGGCCAGCTTGGCCATTTCGGCTGCTCCGGCATGCGTCAAGGGGACGACCGTCAACTCCTCGCCCACGCCGTGGACGTCAATGGCCTTAAGAATTTTTACAAGACGCTGGATGTTGGATTCCACGTCCGTGACAATCAGGGTGTTGGTGGGGCTGTACGCCACCAGCAGGCTGCCCTTGGAAACCATGGGCTGAAACAGCTTGACTACGTCCTCCACCTGGGCGAAGTCCATGGAAATCAATTGGGTGACCACTTTGTCGGTCTCGGAAATTCTATGGTCAAAAAGCCGGGTTTCCGGGTTTTTTGTCTTGGCGTCCGGCGCAGGAACGACCTTGGTGAGAGAGCCCACCTTAACCGTGGCGTATCCGTAAACTTCCAGCACGGACAGGAACACCTGATAGGCTTCATCGGGCGTGACTTTTTTGGGCGACATGATGGTGATTTTCCCCCGAACCTTGCTGTCCAGGACAAAATTCTTCCCAGTCACTTCGCTGATGTATTTTACGAATTCCGCAATCTCGGCATCCTCGAAATCAATCTGGATCAGGCCTTCATCCTCCTGATCCACGCCGGAATCGGAGGGCTCCAGGATTTCTTCCACGCCATTGGAAGAGTCTGCACCCGTCACCCGGGCGGCCTGGACGTTCGTCCCCAACAGGATCGCAACTGCGAGGAGCGCCAGCATAAAGCGCAGGGATTTCGCCATGTGAGTCATCATTCGCCTCATGTGAGTTGCCTTAATCATTCATTACCTCTTTAAACTCGTCCATATCCTTGAGGACAGCCAGGTCTTGATCTTCTTCGGCCCAGTCCAGGACAGCCTTATCCATGTTCGCAGCCATTTTCAAATACTTGATGGCCTCTTGCAGGGCGCCCTCACGGGCGTACAGACACGCCAGGTTGTAGCAGGGGTCCACATAGGCCGAATCGGCGGTCATCGCCTGGATGAAGCCGTCTTTGGCTTCCTCCATTCGGCCGTTTTCCATGTCTATGACAGCCCTGTTATTCAAGCTGGGGGCATAGGTGGGATCTTCTATCAAACTTCTGGTGTAATAAGCCCGCGCTTCGTCCATCCTTCCCAGCATTTGGCTGTCCAGGCCCTTGGAATACCAGCGGGAAGCCACAATGGCAGGAGGATCTTCATTAACTTCAGGCTCCATAGGGGCGCTCGGCTCCACGGGCTCTTCCCGCAAGTTATCTTCTTGAAAACTTCCCCTCCTGCGGGGAAGGTTTTTAAACTCCATCTTGTCGAAACCCGGTAAGGAGGCAAACCGCTCATTCTCCTTGGCCATAGTCCAGGCGTTCTCGCGCCGATATCTGGGTCGGCGTCCTTCCTCCATACCCTCCGGCCTGCGCCGTTTGGGTGCAAAGGGCTCCTGGTTTTCCGACCATAGAGTCTGAGATTCCACCAGCGCCCTGGCTCTGGCTTCGGTTTCCTTGGCCGCTTCCGTTTTCGGCTGCTCTTCCGCCCTGGCTACCAATTGTCCTCTGGCCGGCCTTTGGTTTCCTGAATAGGGGCGTCCGTTTCGGTCCAGAATATTAGCAGGCGCCTCCTCCTGCTCCTCCAGTTCAAACTGTTTTTCCTGCTCCTGCAAAAATTCGTCTTCAATTTTTTCTTCCGGAGCCTTGACTTCCTGCTTCACCGGGGGCGTCGCATCAGCCTGCATCTTGCCGGAATCCGGTCCGTGAAGACGGCCGGCGATCAGGAATCCCGAGTATCCGATCAGAAAAATGAGAACAACTCCAATCACGACCCAAATAACGCGTTTGTTTTTGCCCCGGCCCGGCCCTTCGTGGGGCGCGCCGCTTCCGGGAAACGGCCCTTTTCGGGCGTCCTGCTCTTTTTGAGCTTTTTCAAGTGCGCTGTGTATAGTACTCATTTAGTCAGACAGTTCCGGTAAATGTTGTGCAAGCTGATACATCAGGCCAATGGTGGTGGGACCAGCCACCCCGTCAGCCCGAATGCCAAAATCCGTTTGAAAACTTTTGATCGCTTTGGATGTCCTGGGGCCGTAAACTCCGTCCTTGCTCAGGCTGTATCCTCCGTGAATCAGCACGTCCTGTATCCAGTTGACCAGGGGGCCTTTGTCGCCCAGGCCGATCCGATTTATCCATAATTTTTCCGGAATCAGCCAGACAAGGCCGCCGGAAAAACGCTTTTCAAAATCATCCAGGGAAACCTCCACCAGGTTCCCGGCCGCGTCCGAAACCACAAAGCCGTCGGAGAAAGAACCCACCACCACGGCGTGCCCGCCCTGGGAGTCTTGCAAGCCTTTTAGGCTGGCGCGGAAAGGCCTTTGGAAAAATTTGACGACCTCGGCCCGAGCTCGAAAAGAGACAATTCCCGCCTGCTCATCCCCGTAAAGGGCCTTGATCCTGGGGTTGGACTCATACAGGCTGAACAATTTCGCCAGGCTGGTTTCCGTATCCAAAGCCCAGGCGCCGACTGTCCGGACGGGTTCTGACGCTGGGGGGGGGGCTTTTTTCACTTCCGGTACAGGCTGAACTGCAGGAGCTTCAGGCGTCTTGGCCGCCGGCGTTTCCTCGGCGGGCGGGGCGGCTTCCGCATTTTCATTCGGCTCAGCAACAGGCTCCAAGGCTTCGACCATGTCCATGGGCTCCGGTTCAGCCGGGCTCTCCACATCAGGCGCGGCCGGGACCTCCGGAGGGGCGGCGGCTTCGGGAGCGGCAGCCTGGGGCGCTTTCGGCGTCTGAGGCGCCGGGGCCTCCAGTGCTTTGGGCGCCTCCACGGTTGGGGGCGCGGGGGCTGCAACCTGGGTTTGAGCCTCTAACTTATCTTCGTTTGCAGCGCCCTGGCCTTGCCAGAATCCGTAAGCGACTCCCAGTGCGGCGGCGGCCGCAAAAACAGCCATGAGCGACACGTATGCCCAGGAAGCCTTTTTTTCCGGCATGGCAGCGGGAGTATGCCCCGTGACTTCCTTTGCCGCTTGCAAAATAAGGTCTTTGTCAATCTGCTTTAAATTGCGCGAGTACGCAGCCAGCAAGGATCGGTCGCACACCGCGTTGATTCTGCGGGGAATGCCCCGGCACGAAGCGTATAAGGCCTTATACGCGCCGTTGGTGAACGGAATGCGGCCTTTGCAGCCGGCCACCATCATGCGATGCTGGATGTAGGCTTTTACATCCTCAAAATCCAGGGCGTCCAGGCTGTAGCGAACCACGATGCGCTCATTTAGCTGGCGCATTTCGTTCATGCCCAGCACATGCACCAACTCCTCCTGGCCCACCAGCACGATTTGCAGGAGTTTTTCCTTATCCGTTTCCAGGTTGGAAAGAATGCGCACCTGCTCCAGGACGTCCCGGGAGAGGTTTTGCGCTTCGTCCAAAAGCAAAACCACGTTTCGCCCGGAGGAGAAGCTATCCAGCAAAAAAGCATTGATGGCGTCCAGGTGTCCCTTTTTTCCCTGGGATTCAGGCGCGTCGATGCCGAACTCGTCGCAAATGGTGGGCAGCAGGTCATCCGCCGTTAAAAACGGATTGATGACAAGCGCCGTTTTGACGTTCTGGTCCAAATCCGACAGCAGCGACCTCAGCAGGGTGGTTTTGCCCGTGCCCACGCCGCCGGTGATCATCACAAACCCCTTGCGTTGGGTGATGCCGTACACAAGGTGATCCATGGCCTCCTGATGCCCCCGGCTTAAATACAAATAGCGGGGATCGGGCGTGGTGTGAAACGGATTTTCTTTAAGGCCGAAATGTTCGTAGTACATGGACCTTGCCGCCGGTTTTATTCAAAGCTGTAATTCAAACTCGTGGGGGTTCCGCCGCGCTTGATCTGCAGGGAGACCTCTTCCGCATTCTTAAGACTCTGATATAAAGACAAGATATCTTCCGTATCCTGAATTTCCCTATCGTTGATTCCCTGGATGACGTCTCCATCTTCCAGCCCCATTTCCTTGAAGATGGAATTGGGCTTGATCCGCCTGAGCATAAGCCCCGCCGGCTTGCCGTCTTCAAACACAGGCCGGACGTTGATCTGGGTCATTAATTGATTGATATTCTGCAGGGCGTTGTTAATCTGTTCCTTGCCCACTTTAAAATCGCGGCCCGAAGAGTCTTGTACGGGCGCCGGCCCGCTGGAGGGGCCTCTTCTGCGGGCCTTTTTCTCATCGTCGTCCATGACAAGAAGCTCGTCCCGGCCGTTAACATGCAAAACCACCTTGCCGCGCATGATCTGCCGAAGCTGTGCGCCCTGTACGTCGTCGCCGATCCGGTACAAATCGGAAGATCTTGCCTTGGCGTCCTCAATGAATGCGCAGGCGTATTTTTCCGGGCCTGTGATGGTGCCCAAAAGGCTCAGTTTCAGGGACGTGAGGTCAATGTCCTCCACAGGTTTGGGAGGAGGCGCAACCGCGGGCTCCTTGGGTTTTATAGTGTGAAACAGATCCCTTTGCACCACGGACCTCTTGTATTCGCTGTAAGGAGAGGTCTTTTGAGGCGCCTGGGAGGCTTGCGGGCTAACCTCCGCCAAAACCACGGGCATTGCGCCGACCTTGGACTCCGCGACCTGATAAAAGGCGTCCGCAGCCAGGTATGCAACCAGCGTGATGACTAATAAATTCAAGGCTATTGGCGCAAATTTCTTCATGTTTTCATCCTGCGCAGGCCTGGCCCTGCCTTGGGTTTCCAATCATTTGGGTGCAAACTGCATGTCGCCCAGGGTTCCGGTTACGGTAAAAGGAATGGCGTCGCCGGGTTTTTTATTCCTGAAAACCGTCTTGGCTATTTTTCCCAGGTCGGACTCATAAAAGGTCCGCGTGGGTTCCATGCTGCCTTTTAAGTTGACCCTGCTTCTGGCAAAATCCTTGTTAAGACGAATGGCGCCGGAAAAGCGTCCCCGGACCAGATCCCCTTTCAGCACAAAATCCTTTACATCGATTTTTCCGTTTTTCATGGAAATCTGGGCGGTGATTTCGTCGTACGGAATATTCATGCCGGCGCCGATGCCGGTCCACATGACCATATTGCCGGAGGAGATGGAAAAGTCTCCCTCTCCCTCCATATCCATCCATCTTTCCGTCAGATTGGAGAAAGTGAACTCGCCATTCAAAGAACCTGTCACCAGCCCGGGTTCAGGAATGCGCGAGACGGCATCCATGGCGCTGAGGTCAATGCGTTGGAAGCCTATAAACCCTTCGTAAGGGCCTCTCACGCTCTTGGCGTTGTCCGAGGCCTTGACTTTACCGTCCACTTCCCCGCTGTAGATGGATGCGGCTATGTCTACATTGGGCTTTTTACGTATCAAGGAGATGATGGAAGGCGAAAACACGACCTCTTCAGCCTGTAAAAGAACTCCGGTCCGGTCGCTTAGGCCAGGGCGTTCCAGGCGGACGCTGGTCAGTCCCGCCGGGGCGATTCCGCCGATAAAGACGTCCTTTTTGAGTTCTTTGGTCAGGCGCATTTCCACGAATCGTCCTGCTTGATCGGCGGGAAACAAAATCGCCAAAAAGAAAACCAGGGAGCACAAGGTATATGCTGTATATCCGAAAAACTTCTTCATTTTTCCTTCTCAGCTTCTATGGTGGTCACCTGGAAAGTGGCGCTGACGCCGTAATCGTCCTCCCGTTGGGAGCGCGTGACGGTAATGCGGCGCACGGATAAAAAATTGGGGGAGGTTTCAATCTTATGCAAGTAATTGAGCAACTCCTCCGTGGTTACGTCGTCCAGCTTGATGTCTGCGATGGTTTGCACGAAATCGCTGTTGGCGATGGGCTTTTTGCTGGACTTGATGTACTTGGTTTTGCCCATGACCCCAGCCTGGCGCGCCAACTGCCCCAGATAATTATCCAGGGAGAAGTCCTTGCGGTTGATCAGTTTGTCCCAGTCGCCGTTTGTATTCATCTTGGCCTTTTTGTACTCCTCGGCCAATTCCATGATGGATACAAGGTTGCTTTCCATCTTCCGGAGCTCCGCCAGCCTCTTCCGGCTTCCTTCCAGGGCCGGCGTGATGATGAAGGCGTGGACCAGAATCGCGAACGCCACAAAGATTCCCGCCGCCAGGACTAATTTTTCTCTATTTCCAAGCCTGTTCATGAGTTGGTCCCCGACTCCTTTTGCACCTGGGCCTTAATGCGGAACTTCCACACTCCCGGATCTTTGCCCGCCGTAACGGACTGCAGGCTGACGTCCTCAAACAACGGCTGCTTCTCAAGGCCGGTTTTTATTTCCGTGGCGGACTCATAGGCATCGGTTTCGCCGTTTATTTCAACCCGCTCCGGGTTGACGGAAAAACTGGTGATTTTTACATTAAGCGCCGGAGGAATCCCGTCGCTGATGGCTTTAAGCACATCCACCACCTGGACGTTGGAGCCCTCGGCGCCCGGGAATATCGGGGCCTGGGTCAGGGCCTCCATTTCGGATGTCATGGCGGCCAGGGGATCTCCCGAGGAAGCCCGGCCTTCCATGGCGGATTGATAAACCTCTTCAATCTGGCTTTTCAGGCTGGCTATTTTAGCTTCCTGCACGCTTTTGTTCGCGAAATAACGCACGCCGAAAGCCGCCAGAAGGATGGCAAGCAGTATACTGACGTGGATGACCCAGCCTTTGTACTGCTCCCAACGCCTTCGCACGGCGAAAGGCCCCTGGCGCATGTTAAAGCCGGTGGTCTCCGTGGGGTGATACAAAGCCAGGGCCAAAGCCCCGTCCATGGCGCTGGAGTCCCAGTTCCCGGCCACGCGGCCTTCCATGGGAAGCTGGAGGTCCCGGGTCAGGTTGATTTCCTTGAGGGGAAGCCCGGTTTGCTCCTGAACCGCATCCTGCAAGTTTTCCCAATTCATGCCTGCGCCGGCGCAGTAAATGGCTTTGGCGTTGAATGCGGGTTTGTTTTTTTCCGTAAAGGCCCTGATGGTCAGGTTGATCTGGCCGGCCAATGCTTTTAAATTGCCTTCGAAATTCTGCCTGAGGTTGCGCAGCAGAATCAATTCCCTGCCCGAAAACAAACCGAGCAGCACCCTGTCGCGCTCCACGTCCAGGAACACGCCGTCTTCTTTTGGCTGGGCCCATGCCAGGTAGCCCAACACCTTGGAAGCGCCGCTGGGCGCAAGGATGTCCGCGTTAAGCCCGGCGTTGGCCATAATCTCCAGAGCGCCGCCCACCTCAAAAGCCGTGGTCACGGCCGCCAGGCACTCCGTATGGTCGCCTTTGCGGATGACGTGGTAATCGGGAACCGCCTCCTCCACCTTGTAAGGAATGAGGCTTTCCAGTTCAAAGGGCAGCACCTGGCGGATTTTTTTGGCTTCGGAAAAGGGAATGACGACGTTCTTGAAAGAGGTGTTGGCGTCTCCAAAAGAAACGCTGCACGGAATCCTGTCCACGTCTGTCTGGCCGCCAAGGTCTTCCAGGGCTTTATTCAGGGCCAGGGCAAGGCCGCCCTGCCCGTTAACCTCGACCTGGGCGTGGGCCGCCACCCTGGGCTTAAGCCCGCCCCCGATGACCACAGCCCGCACCGAATCAGATTGTATGTCCAACCCAAGCCTATTTTCCGGCATTATCTATTTTCGCCTTCCAACCTGTGGTAAAAATGGTTTCAAAACCCTTAATAACAAATAATTTATAAAAATACCATATCTGTGTCACAGGCTGTGCCAGGCCAGAATTTCGCAGATATAATCCTGGCTGTTGTTCGCCTTTTTTCGAAGCACGACCGCCTTCACCGTTTTAACGAATTCCTGCTGTTTGGCCGTGCACGTTATTTCAAAATAGTCGCTGACGCTGGTCAAAAGGTTAGCATCAATTTTAAGGTCCGCGCATCCCGGCGCGTTTAAGAACCAATTGGCGTCGTTGATGGGATTGAGAAAATAATCCTCCTCCCGCTCCTCCCGGTACTCCAGGATGGACTCGGCCAAATCCTCGCTGCCTATGGGCATGAGAGCCCGGATTACCTCCAGGGGGGCGCTGCCCATATTGATTTTTCCCGGATACTCCACGGGATTTTTTTTGGCGGGGTCCGCTCCGTATACGGTGAAGGACTCCGCTATTCCCGGAATCTCCTCCGATCCGTAAAACAACTCCGGGGTCATTCCCTTGACGCGCAGCAGTTCGGACTCGCTGTTGAAATAGTTGTTTCTGGCCGAGTACGGAGGGTCCAGGGACAGGTAATAGTCGGATTCCGCTCCGTTCAGGCCGGTAATGGCTTCGTCGTCCCCGCGGTCCATCCAATCCTTCATGGAGTTGATGATGTCCGTAGTGGCGTTCAGGTCCAGGTCATCATACAAAGTGGCGATGGGGCGCAGAAAGCGGTCCCACAACTCCTGTTGAGGTGCGTTGAACTTCTGCCCGCTGGGCGGCTCCACCAGGGCGTTAATCTGGATCAGGCCCGTCAGGTCCTTGATTTCCAGCTTTAACGATTCCGGCGATATGTCAAAATCCAGCATCATTTCGGCGATTTCATTCGGGTCGGCCCACGGATCCTGGACGGAATCCAGGGTATTGGCCTTTTTATCCAACACCAGCATGGCCATGCCCAGAGCCACGCCGCTGCGGGCCGTCCAATCCAATTGGCGCCGCTGGCGCGAGGCTTCGGTGGAAAACACGGCGGCCCGCACCCGGTGGTGCAGTTCCGCGGACACTCCGACAAGCAAGGCGATGACGGCGAGAACCATAAGCAAAGCCACTCCGCGCTGGCTTCCGTCCTTATCGCGCCTGAGATGCGCCCTTATTCTTGAGAATAGCCTTACCATTCCTGCTCCTCCCTGTAGAAAGGCAGGTTGACGGTGGTCTCGAACCGGAAAGGAGTCGCGTCCTCCTCGTCAAAGGCCTCCAGTTCCAGGATAATGTCCACGGCCATGGGGGTGGCGAATTCCGTCTCCTCCGAGTCGGAGTCCCAGGACTCGCTCGTATCCCCGTCCTGGTCGTAAAAAAGGTACTCTATGTTATGCACCCTTTCGCACAAGATGGGGTCGGAGCCAAGCTCCTGGTCTTCTTCCCCGAAAATCTCCCAGTCCAGGATGTCCCGGCGCCGCAGCACCTTGCGCGTTTCGTCCGAGGGATCGGGGGTGAGGTAGTAAGTGATCTCAGCCAAGCCTTTTTCATCCGCCCCGGTCAGGTCCACATGGGCCTGGGACACGAAGCGCAGGGTGGAGACGGAGGAGCCGCTGGTATAGTCCTTGGTGCAGACAAAACGCAACGGGTCGTAGTCCTCGGCTTCGGCGGGCTTGTTGTACGTGTTGGCCACAGCCACCCGAGCCGATTCCAGATCCATAACCATGCGGTCCATGGCGCCTTTTGCGGACTCGTACACGGTGATGGTTTTTTGAACACCCTCAGCGTTGGACATGGCGCCGGAGAACGAAACCAGCACAATGGTCATGATAATGGAAAATATACCTATGGCGATGAGGACTTCCAGCAGGGTAAAGCCCTTGTCATTAAACAGAGTATGGATGACATTTCGGGAAATTCTCATTGCTGGGGGTCCAAAAAACGGTAGGTCTTGACGTCATAGGAATAGGTGAATTCAGACGCCATCACGGACACGGTGACAGCACGGAGTCTTTCGCCCGTGGCGTCCAGGTATTCGGATTCCATCTCATCAACGGTCGCCGACCAGGAATAGTTGGGGTATTCGTCCCCAAAATCGCCGGAGTCCGATGCAAGCTCATCAGGCTCCGTCATCATGTATTCGGCCATTTTCTTCTGGGCGAGCATGGGGGCTACGGTTTCAAACTGGACGTTGCCGGCCATCATGATGGACATGGATTGAAGCCGGAATATGGTGGAAAGAGCCACTCCCAAGATAAGCAGGGAGATGATCATCTCCAACAGGGTGAATCCGGCCGGGCTATTTACAGCCCTATTCCTCGTCCAATGAAACATATCCCTTATAAAACCTTGCCTTGCCCAAAAAGGGTTCAAAAACCATGGTGACGGGGCCGTCCTGATCTTCCAGGTGTAAAGCCGCATGGGCGATGTAGCCCATTTTGTTGATGGGCAGTTGAGCCACCCCGTCCGTTTGAAGGATTCCCCCGGGCCATTCCACGTCCAGGAGGGTTACGGCCTCGGAAATTTGCGTTCCCTGCCGCTCCGTTTCCATGAGCTCTTCTTCGGTCAGGGGAGGTCCGTCCGTGCCGTAGGTCCTCTCCTCAAAATCGATGTACAGGCTTCTTAGCGACTGGTTGGCGATGGCGGTCTCCCGCTCTTTCGCCACGTTGGCCGACATAAGGCGGACCAACTCATCCATGTCTCCCGCGCTGGCCGCCTCTTCAAAACGAGGCACAATCACAAAAAACAGAATGCCTAAGAGGGATATCACCGCCATGAGCTCCATGAGGGAAAAGCCCCCTTGGCGGCCTTTAATGCGTTGATTTGCTCGGTCAGCCATGGTCGTCGCTTCCGGCGCGGATGCAGCCGTTAATCCAACTCCCAGGAATTGATGTCCGCAGCGAAATCCACGCCGCCCATCTGTCCGTCTTCTCCCAGGGAAATGATGTCGTAGTCGCCGTTTTCGCCGGGGCATCTGTACAGGTATTCATTTTTCCAGGGATCCAGCGGCACTTTTCCTTTGGCGAGATATCCGCCCGGCTGGTAACGGGTTGCCGCCTGGCCCGTGGTGGGCTTTTCCACCAACGCCTGCAGGCCCTGGTCCGTGGAGGGGTAGAAGCCGTTATGGAGCTTGAACATTTTGAGGGCGGTTTCAAAGGTTTGGATTTGCATTTTAGCCATGTCCACCTTGGCCCCATCGCTGGCGCCCATGACGCGCACGCCCACATAAGCGAACAACATGCCCAAAATCACAATCACAACCATAACTTCAAGAAGGGTGAAGCCCGAATCGCCCTTGTTCACTCTTTTATTCATCTTTCTATTGTCCTCATTGCTAAACTGCCCGGAATAAGATCGGTTTACCGCAAGGTTGTGGTAAGCTCCATCATGGGCATCAATATGGAAAAAACGATAAATCCCACGCCGCCGGCCATGGCCACGATGAGGATGGGCTCGAGGCTGGCGGTAAGGGCGTCGATGGTGTTCTCCGTTTCCGCTTCATACATGTCGGCCATTTTTTCCAGCATGGCCTCCAACTCGCCGCTTTGCTCCCCCACTTCCATCATTTGGATGGTGATGGGCGGAAATCCGGGCTTGGCGGCCAGGGATTCCCCCAGGCCTCGGCCTTCGCCGATTTCTCCGGCGGCGTCTCCAATCCCCTCGGCGATATGCACGTTTTCCACCACGTTTTGCACAATGCCCATGGCCGGCACCAAAGGCACGCCGTTGGTCAAGAGGCTGGCCAGGGTTCTGGCGAACCGGGCCAAAGACAGGTTTTGCGCCAAGGGGCCTAAAATAGGGATACGCAGGTATTTTGCATCCCACCATTTGCGGCCTCGCTTGGAATTCTTGAACTGGCGAAAAGCCAGGGCGGCGCCAAATATCAGGACGAAAAGCACAACCCAATAGTCGACAAGAAAATCGCTGGCGGCTATCAAAACCCGGGTAGGCAGCGGCAGCGCCTGCTGCACGTCATCAAAGAGAGAGACGATGCTGGGCACCACCTTGACCATCAGGGCGGTCAAAACCACAATGGCCACCAGAACCATGATTACAGGGTAAGCCAGGGCGGCCCGGATTTTGCCCTTGGTGTTTTCATTGCGTTCGGTCAAATCGGAAAGGCGCGCCAGGACGATTTCCATGGCGCCGGAAGCCTCGCCGGCCCGGACCATGTTCACGTACAAGGGGGAAAAAACTTTGGGGTGGGAGGACAAGGCGTCGGCCAGGCTTTTGCCTTCCACGATGTCATCCTTGACGTGGGCCAGAACCTTTTGCAAAACCGGATGGGGCGACTGGGGAATCAGGGATTCCAGGGCGCTCACAATGGGCAGGCCCGCGCCCACCAGGGTGGAAAGCTGACGCGTGGTGATGGAGATATACTTGGACGGAATCCTGCCTTCCAAAAAGGGCAGGGAAAAGCGTTTTTCATCCTGGCTGGCGGAAACCTCGGGCGCTTCCGTGATTTCCACCGGATAGGACCCGGCCTCCCGAAGTTTGGCCCGGGCGACCGAAGGGCTGTCTGCATCCAGGATGCCTGTCCGCTTTTTGCCCTTGGAGTCCAGAGCTACGTATTCATAAACCGGCATAAGCCTCTATTCTCTTGGCGCGGCAGGCGCCCGCCGTCTTTGCGCCTTTAATAAACCGGCTTTTCAATGCGATACCCGGCCAGATAAATGCGCACAAAGCGTTTGTGACTGTCAAAAGCAAGCTCGGGAAGGTCATCCGGCGGAAAAAACGCTACCTCCTGGGCGTCGTCTCCAGGGGCGGGTTCTCCGCTGTATTCCCGGACCAGATAGCCCATGAGCAGTACGGTTCCGTAGTCTGAATTGGAACTGCTGGTAAGGCCCAGGAGGCCTTCGATCCTGCCTTTCAAAGCGGTTTCCTCGGCAAGCTCGCGCAGGGCGCATTCTTCGGGCTGCTCGCCGATTTCCATGAATCCCCCGGGCAGGCACCACATGCCGATTTTGGGCTCCACATTGCGCTTGACCAACAGCAATCGGCCCCGGGAGTCCACCACAACCAGGGCGCTGGCAGGGACTGGGTTTTGGTAGTTGGTCAGCCCGCATTCATCGCAATGCAGGCGGAGCCTGCCTTCCACATGTTTTTCACCAAGCAGGCTTCCGCAAAAACGGCAAAAGGCTTTTTTGACCATGCTAATCGTCAAAATTCCCTTCCGGCCCTTCTTCCTTTTCCAGGGAGGCGGCGCGCGCTTGGTATTTCTCCGGGGTCCAATCCGCCGGGTCTTCGATGCGTTCGGCTTTGGGGCCGGGATCGTATGATCCCGCCTTGAGCATGGCTTCGATGGCCAGGGGCGCGGTGTCTCCGGCGTTGAATACGTCTGTCAGGAGCGTATAGACGAAGTCTTCCACTCGTTTAGCCATGCGTTCCCGCACTTCCAGGGGCTGGCCCATAATTTTGTTTTCAAAGGGAAGATTGAGCTTCTTGTAATTGCCGCCCTTCCAATCCTGCTTGGCGGCGTAGGCTTTCATTTCCTCCCAAAGCTCTTCGGTCAGGCCTTCGCCCTTCACCTTGATGAAATTGCCGTCGGCGTCCAGTTGCGCGTTGCCGTAATCGTTGACTTCCAGGCCCCAGGATATCATCTGCAGGGCCGTGGCCACGTTGGCTTTGGTGGTGTGCGTTTCGGCGGCGATGCGGCGTAGGCGGTCCGAGTTATTGCCCGAGGTGCCGTGCTGGGCGCCGGAGGTGGCGTAGGGCTCCAGGGCCTTGTGGATTTCCGTGGTCAATTCCACTTGGATTCCCTGATCGCTGGCCTCGATGCCGTGGGTGGTCCCGTTATTCAAGGCGATCCAGTCGGCCACGATGCCGTGGGCGTTGAGCCCGGCGATGAGGAATTTGGCCTCGTCCACCGTGGAAAGGCCGGACTTCCCTTTGATTTCGCCTACTTCCGTTTCCAGTCCGGCCCAATCCGGCACAAACTCGTTAAGCGCCAGGTTGGCGGCCAGGTTCTGGGCGTCGGGCATATGAGAGGCGTCAATGGCGATAGACGTCATCCCCGCTTCAAACAAGGTCGGGATTTCCACGGCGGCCGGCGCCACGTCTTCGGGTTTTTTAATGCCGTAATGGTCGGCGTGGATGGCCACGGGCACGGTCACGCCCATTTCATTGCACAAAGCGTCCACCTGCCGGGCGATGTTCCAGTAATTGGTGGCGCAATAGGAACTGGCGCCGCCTTCGGAACGGGCGATTTCGATAATGATAGCGGCATTGGCGCGCTGGGCGGCGGCCAAAGAGCCCCTGATGACCAGGTTGCTCCTGCCGTTGGCTGCGATGGTCATGGCGCCGCCTTTGGCGAGCATGGCCCTGTCTATGTATTTTCCGCTCACAATGAGCGCTTTGGAATTGGGAAAAAGTTTTTTGATGTTGGGCGGGCGTCCGATTTCCAAGGCTTTCAAGAAATCCGGGGAATATACTGCGGTCGATTGTGTCATGGCATCACCTCTATATATTCATGCTAAAAAACCGCGTTAAAGCCGTAAGCCCAATGCGAGCCCCGGCGAAACACAATGATGATAACCGATCTTTTCGCTCGGACGATATCACTTCCCCCTTGGGAATTCAAGACGCCGAAGAATAAAATTTGGTGACATTCCGGCGGAAAAAAACCTGCGTCCCCAAAGGATTTCGCGGCATGGATCCATGTTTTTTTACGACCTAAAAAATACACGATAATCGCATGCCGCCAACATAGGGGCAAGAGGGCTGCCGCGTAGCCCCTCTTTCACCTCAATCCAGTCAGGCGCATTTATTGCGGCCGGGTTTTAAAAGGCCTTGTTACTCGTCTTCCTCGTCGTCGCCGCCGGATTCGGGCATATCCACCATGCCCTCGCCCGAACGCAAATCCTCGAGAATGGCCCTGATCTCTTCCTTATATTCCTGCTCGGCCCGCACCACGCCCCAGCCCTTTTGCACCTGGTACATGCCGTCGTAGGCCGTGTCGTGATAGGACAATATGGTATGGACGATCTCTTTTTCGTCCAGAATCGCCCCTAAGAGCCTTGCCTCAATTTCGTTTTCCAGGGTTGCAACATTAACGACTTCCACATCACTCATCCATGTCTCCTTGCCAGGCGGGGTTCTTTCATCCTTGACGGGCGCGCCTTGCATTTTCAGTTCAATTTCAGACTGTTCCGTTGGCGCCAGCCGTTGCTTTTTTCGTTGGGTTTAGATTAGCAAATATTCCTTGGCAGGCAAAGCAAAAGAAATGCAAAAACTTCGAGGCTATGTATAAGCGGGTGAATCGTGCAGCAAAAGGAATGGCTGCCATACCTGTGAATGGTTCTATATATTCCGTGGTTCCTGACTTTCCATGGACGCGGCCGCGCTTCCGTAATAGCCGGGTCGGAACCCGCTCCCGTTTCCTCTATTTCAGGGATGGAGGTCACCCAATCCATGCCTTCTTATATTGCCATTTTTTATTGGGGGAGGCTGAATGGATCGTTCGTCCAGTTCACATTATATTGTCCCATGAGCCTGAGCGTCAGAACTTCATTATCGACCCCGTTGTTGGAAAAACCGGTTACAACAATGTTGCCGTCAGCTTGCATGGCGATCCCATTGGCCTGGTCGTCAGTATTTGGCAGCCCGGTAAAAGTGAATACGCCGTTTTCGGCGAAATCCATGTCCAAATTCCCGTTGCAGTCGTATCCCAGGACAATTGCCTGGTTTTTGGGGCCGTTGTCGCTTACCCCGGCAACGAATATTTCGCCGTGTGGCGAAACCGCCACACCAAATGCATATTCAAACACGCCGGGTTGATCCGGGTATACGGCTGCGCCGCCTTTGGCGAACCCATTGTCCAGAACTCCATTTTCTTCCAAACGCAAAAGAAGGATTTTATAGCTGTTTCCATCGTGCGCCGAGCCTGTGACCACGATCTTCCCGTCGTCCTGGAGTGCGATAAAATTGCCGTAATCTGCATTGTCACCTGCGTGGCTGTATTTGAAAACGCCGTTGTTTCCGAATGAGGCGTCCAGGACGCCATTGGGATTATATCGCAACACCAGGAGGTCTTCCTCTATCATCCCCACTACAATATCAGCGCCTGCAACAACAACCTTGCCATCCGGCTGTATGGCGACCGCAAAGCCCTTGTCGTTGTCATCGCCGGACCCATTATATGTTACTACGCCGTTATTTCCAAATCCCGGTTCAAGGTTCAAATTGTTGTCCAGGCACAAAAGGATAAGATCCTGGCTGTTGGCGCCAAGTATTTCTCCCACAATATAAATTCTGCCGTCAGGCCCGGCGGCGGCCCCGAATCCGATATCCGTAAACTCCCCCGGGCTCGAATAAGTGGTGAAAATGTCCAGGGTTCCGTCCGGCTCATATTTTAAAACAAGAATATCCCGTTTGGTGTTATATCTGACATAGCCCGTGACAATAATGGCGCCATTCTGAGCCAGGGCCAGCCCGAGGCCCTTCTGGTCCAACCCGTCATCGAAGTAAACGGTTCCGTTTGTTCCGAAAAGGTTGTCTAACGTTCCGTCCGGGTTGTATCGAAGGAGCAGGACCTGATTCTTGACGCCGTCAAATGAATACCCCATGACGACGATTTTTCCGTCGGACTGAATAAGTGTTTCAACTCCCGTGTCGTTTTCCGAAAATGGACCATCAAATAAAACAAAGCCCTCCGGTTTATTGAAGGATGCGTCGAGCTTTCCAAAAAATGAGTGAAAAAAGCCGGAGCTGTCATTGTCATCACAGGATGGCAGGCACAACAGCAGAAATAGCAAAAAAACAAATGACCGTTTCATAAAGACCAGCCTCCTGTGTATTTGATGAATATCAGTCAAACACTCAATAACTTTACAATATATTGAAATAACATAAAGCATAAAAAATATACAACAGTAAAAACCCTATATTTTAACCGAAAATCATCTCCTATACAGGGCCCCAAAACGAGAACGGACACGCCGAACCGCCTCACATGGGAACACGGGTAGGACAAGCCCCCCCATCCTGGCCTTTCCCCGCCAGGGGGGAAGGGGAATTGATAAGGAACTGCGTTGCGGCGGTGATTAGTTGGGTTTCGCGGGGCTCTACCCAACTACAAAAACCTCTCCCACTATCCGTATGCATTCCCACGCGGGAGCGTGGGGAACGAGGTCGCTGAGCGATATGACAGGAAGGGCGCAGCAGGCAGCGCCCCGATACGGCCGCCGGGCGGGTTTTTGCAATCCACGGGTTTGGGTTTACCGAAAGGTCTTTTTTCATTGGTAGGGCGCAGGGCTTCCCTTGTCCGCAATTTGTTCGGGCCAGGCCCACGGTCGAAAGCTCTACTGACTCCCTGGTTCCGGGTTTTCTGCGGGGTTCAGCCATTTTTCGGTAATACCAGGGCCGGAGCCCGACCATCAGCCCCATACTCCGCTGGTTTTTCAGGGGAAGATTGGCGTCCATTTCGGCCAGCTCGTTGAACTGGGCCAGAAGTTCGTCCGCCTTGCGCAAAATAATTTTTTAAGAATCCCCGGTAATAATGCCAGGATAATAACCCAAACGCTGGTTTGGCCTATCAAAGGGGTGCTTCATGAGGTCGGTCATGAAGGTTGCTATATTGCTTCTGCTCAAGGGTCCATCGGGTTCCAAAAGATATTGCTGGCTACTAGAACCCGGACCTGGTCGAATAACTCAAAGTCCAGAATCCGGCATACGGCCTATAGGCGCTTCATGATAAAGGACTCCTGGGAGAAAAGGCGTTTGATACTGGTAAGACTAAGATTCATTTCCCGGGCGAGATCCTTGTAGATCATGCCTTTAGCCTTGATATAGAGTTTGAGTGTCGTGAGCAGTTGAGTGGTCTGGCTCGGGTTATTGGGTCCTTGGGCGCCGGATTTCGGCGCCCGAAAATTACCGCTTGCAAGCTATCCCCCGTGTATACCATCC
The DNA here is from genome assembly GCF_000429905.1 of Desulfatibacillum aliphaticivorans DSM 15576. NCBI lineage: Bacteria > Pseudomonadati > Thermodesulfobacteriota > Desulfobacteria > Desulfobacterales > Desulfatibacillaceae > Desulfatibacillum > Desulfatibacillum aliphaticivorans. The sequence goes on from NZ_KE386983.1 coordinate 56,546, forward strand.
TGTTCCCGGCAACAAGCGCTTAATCGAATGGTGAACGCGAAACAGCAAATGAACCCCATAAGGGAGGCTGTCCCATGAAATCCACCCATGACGATAAAAGCCACAAGCACTGGGAACACCGCGAGGAAAAAACTGGGAAAAATTCCAGTTCAACCAGCCCTACGCCAAGGGTCTGGAGCGGCTCAACAAAGAGGTGCTTTCCAAAATAAATTTTGACCCTGCCATGCTTTGGCAATGGGGCGCCATGCAGGCCATGACCTCCATCAAGGTGTTGAAAACCGTGGAGGAAAAGTGCGGGGCCGAGGGGCAAAAGCTGGTCCTGGACAGCTTATGGCAGGTGGGCTATGACATCGGCCGCCAGATCACGGAAAATACCCGGGTTCCTGACGACATGTCCACGGGAGAATGGGTCAGCTTTTACGCCACCGTCATCAACCGAATCGCCTATGCATCCCTGGAAAGCGCCCTCGTTGATTCAGAGGAAAAGGTCAGCTTCCATATTGACTGGCGCCCTCACCAGGACCATTACAAACCTTTTGACTGCCGGGTGCAACGGTATTTTGTTCAGGGGATGATAGACGCCAGCACGGATTTCATGAAAAGCCAGGGGCGGGAAAAGGTCTGGAATGTGGAGTTTAAAAGCCCCATTCCGGCAGGGGCCGAAACCTGTTTTTTCACCATGGAAAAGGGAGGTCCCGATCAAAAACGAAAATGAGGGGAATGCACCCGCCTGATTGAGGAAAAGGCCCTGGACCTCGCCGTCAAACGCAAGGCGGAAAAAGATTGAAATTGCGAGGCGGCGAGACTCAAAAAATCGGAAGATTGTAAATACAACGGGGAGGCCGCTTGGCCTCCCCGTTTGGTTATGGTTGCTTATGAAGTTTTCTCAGCTTGCGCCACGCCGGCTCCCCTTATTGCGGAACAGGGAAGTCCCGGGGCGCGAAGGCGTCGAAATTGGTGGTGAGGGAGAAGAAATAGGGATCAAAATTGCCTTGGTAATCAATGTTTCCGCTGGGTCCCAGGGGGAACATGCTTTCCACCCGGACCGGACCGGCAGGCCCGTATTCCACGCAATGAGCGTAAGTGGAGCGGGAGGAAAAGGGCGTTGTGTGCACCACGCCCATACCGCTGATCTTGTACTCGATGACGCCGCGTTTTTTTGCGCCCCAGGGCTGTGCTCCCAAAGTGGCCAGCACGTTATCCAGAGCCGTGACCACAATGTCGTCAAAGGTCTGGGGCGCCGTGGGATCGGCGTTCTGGAACCAGTCATAGTTGTTCTGGATGCTGGAGCCGGGGAAGGAATGGAGGATGATGTTGAACAGCACGTTGGTGTTTTGGATGTCATAAGTATCCGGTTGGAATTCATCCTCAAAGGTCAGACGGATGACTTCCCGGATCCAGGCGTTCATGAGCATCCAGGCGTCGGCCCTGTCTTCGCCGTCTACCCAGAAGGCTTCTCCGCCGTCCACAAAGTGGCCGTCCCAGTTTTGCAGCAGGGTAAGGGCGTCGGTGAAAACGCCGGTGTTGGTAAACGGCGCTGCGGGCGAGGAAGAACAATAGTCTTCCACGGCTGCCGTGAACTCGTCATCCACAAAGGCCCAGGGATTGCCGCCGCCGCCAAAGGAATCGGTGGTGGCGATGTTCAAAGCCAGGTCGCGGACTTCCTCAAAGGTCAGGTCGTCGTTGGCGGCCAGGTACTCGTCCACCACGTGAGCGCGGTGGAAAGGCCCGAAGAAATAGCCGAAGTTATTGTATGTGTTGTTGTAATCAGGGTTGGATTTGTTGTTCCAGCCGCAGTAGTAATGCTGATCCGTATTGCGGTCCGTGGAGCGCTCAATGAGCACGTTGGCGTCCCATTCCAACTGGGGTCCCATGAAACCCTGGGGAAAGCGCCATTCGCCAGCAGGCCGGACAGGATCGCGGCCTGACATCCAGTAGGCGATATTGCCGTCTTTGTCCGCGTAGCAGAAATTCTGGGAAAGGGCCATTTCCTCAATAGCCTCCCCGAACTCGTCCATGCTGGTGGCCGTGTTGACTCCATAAATGGGGACCACCTGCTTCAACTCGTAACCCCATTGGGAATACTTGCTGGCGATGATGGGGTTGGCTGGGTCCGGAGTATAGGAGCCCGGGTCAAAAGGCATGGGGTTGACGATGGGGCCGTGGTCCGTGCGGTACGCATTAAAGACCACGGGGCAGCCGTCCGCCACGTTGATGGTTACGGTGCGGGTCATGACAATGTCGTCAACGCTTTCCAGATAATAATCCATGGTATGGGCGTGACCCACCTGCATGGACCAGGCATGGTGGGGAGTCCGGCCTATAACGACGCCCGGGGTGGCGGGCACATACATGCCGGAAACGTTCAACCCGCCAGCATCAATGGAGATTTCGCCAATGATGGAAGGCACGGAAAAGCCCATCTGGGGACCGGAATAGATAATGGGGTTGCCGCTTTCGGTTTTGGTTCCATCCACCACCCAGGCGTAGGAGCCCATCTTCACAAAGGCGTTGATGTCCTTGAGGCTTTGTTCGATGCCCGTATAGCGTTCCCGCATGGTTTGCGCCAACGCGGCTGCATCAATGTCCATATCCGGAGTTCCGGGATCGCTGTCTGCGGTCTTGCGAACCGGCTGCGGCGCCACACCGGGAATATAGGTGAGAGCGTCGGGATCGTTGATCCAGCGCATGTCGTTGAACTTGACCGGCCCCACTTCCGCATACAGGGCCATGTTGTCGATCTGGCCGGTGAGGCCGCGTCCTTCAGGATCGAAATTGCGTTGCATGGTGGCGCCCCAGGCCAGGACGTCATTGACGTCCCAGTAGGTGACGGGGCAGTTGGCTGCGCCAAATTCAAAGGGCACCAGGGTGGGGTCTTCCTTGAGTTCGTCAATGCGGGTATTGAAACCATTGACGTAGCCCTTGACGATGGTCTGGTATTTTTCGTCCATGGCGTCAAACGCGGCCTGGATTTCTTCCTCCGTGTAGCCGGTGGTGCGCATGAGCATGTCCGACGGGACATAACCTAAGCCAAAAAGTTCGGCCAGGGTGCCGTTGGCCGTCCTGCGGAACTGCTCGCACTGCCACAGGCGATCCTGGGCCACGGCGTAGCCTTGGGCTGTGAAGATGTCGTACAGGGAGGCGTTGGCCGGGCCGTTGATGACGGGAACCCCCAGAGCGTCCCGGGTCAGGGTCACACTGGAAAGATCCGCCAGGGTGGCGCGGAAATGCCTTTGGGCGTCCTCGGCGCTGATGAGCGCATACGTGCCTGCCGCCGCAGGGGCCATAATCAGGTCGATGATAGCCTGCGCGTTGGCCGAGAAGTTGGGCTCGGTGAAATCCAGGGAAAGCGCTGCGGCGTTGGCCCGCATTTGAGCAGTGATCTGGATGCCGTTGGCGAGGTCCTGATCCGCGTCTATGGTCTGAAGAAAACGGAGGATATTGGTGACTTCCTCGTCCGTGTAATCCAAGGCGCCGCCGATCAAATCCATGGGCGTCAGGATGGGGCCCACGTTGGCCCAGCCTCCCAGTTGAATTCCGCCTAAATAAAAACGGATCTGCCCGCCTTTGAGGTAATCGAACACCCCATTGGTGTTGGTGATGCCGGAATCCGCCCCGGAATCATAACCCAGGCCTTCAACCGCTGTATCCAAAAATTTGCCGTTAAGAATGGTTTGTGAAAAATCGTCGTCGTCATCGCTGCTTGTTGTGGCGATGGTGGTTGCAAAGCCTACCGCAAGTACGCAAATCAGGCACAAAGTGCGCACCAGCCAATAGGATCCCTTTACTTGTTTCATGCGATACCCTCCTCTTGTTGATCGTGCAGGTTAATGGGTTGTGATTGCTTGGATGGGTGTGATTGTTTGGTGATGGATAAAATAAAATAGGCCGCCCCCGCCCCTGCAACGCCTGCCAGCACGTCCAAGGGGTGATAGCTGCCGTTCATAAAATAATTGCTTGTTTGATCCAATATGGGAACCTGGGAAAACCAGCCGGGAACCAGTTTCACGGCTTGATCGGGAAACTTCTGCCCCAGTTCAAAGGCCGTGTCCGCTGCCAGCCAGAACAGACAGGCGTTCAAACGAATCATCCTGGTTTCCCCCAAGACCGCTGCGGTTAAAACGGAAAAGGCAAACACATGCACGAAGGCGGGCAAGAATTTGCCCAAGCCCCCTAAAAATCCTCCGGCATAGTTGTGAAGGCTGAGATTGAACGGGAGATTTTGGACAAACCATGTGGCTTCCGGCGGCCTGTCCGCCAAATACACAAGCGCGCCTGCAAGCAGGGATAATAAGGCTATGGCCATTTGCCTAAAATTCATAATGGGAACCAATTTTTTGGGGGGATGCATGGTGATGCTTAAGACCTTGCCAGTATGGCGGATAGCGGGGGTAATGTCAACCTAATCCGGTTAAGCAGGACTTATTTTTGCGCATCTCGGGTCTTTTTATTTCATGAGTATTGGTAGAAGAATGTAATTTTGAGGCATTGTAAAAGTAAACAAGATGCCCCCCGTTCCTTTTAGGGACGCTTGAACCCCCGGGGGAAACATGCTAAACAGTCATACTGGGACACTAGGGAGCCTATTCATCAAATAGGTTTTGAGCAAGCCATGACTGAGGCGATCAGGAAGGAACCGAGCCATGACTAAAATCGAAGAACTGATGGAATTAATTATCTCAAGGGCGAACATCAACCTGCGAGAGTTTTCCCATGACGTGGGGCCTTATGTGCGCGGCATGATCCCCATTGAAAATCTTTGGAAGTTTTATGCATTTTACGGAATGACCCTGCATCATCCCGTATCCTTCAGCTTCCAGCGTTCAGCGTTGGCGGGCAGCTATTTTCTGGGCAATTGCGACGTTGACCGGTCCTTGATTTACAAAACGGACGTGCGCGGCGACGAACTTAAGCAGGAAGGCGACGAAATTATGGTGGGCGACATCAAGGTCGTCCTGCAAAAAGACGAAAAAATTTATATCAAGGACAGCTTTCTTATCAAAAATCTGGTGCATAACTTTTCCCACGATCCGGAAAACCTGGCGGAATTTGCAATCAGAAACACCGTCTCCATGCACTATGCAAACATCCACGGCGCATCCATGAGGGGGTGCTTTCTGGGACCCTACGCCACCGTGGACCTGACCAGTTGCCACGACTGCGTGGTGGGCGAATACGCCTACGTGCAGGTCGGCGAACTGCGGCACGAGCGCGTGGACGCCGGAGAGGTATGGATCAAATCCGGGGACGACTTTGATTTTGTCTACCAATTCCCCACGGAAGTCCTGCCCAAGTACATATCCTTTGAAAAAGGCGAACAGCCCGGCGGGCTGTTAATCGACTTTGTGGAGGACAGGCAGGAGGATTTTGAGGAAATTTTCGGCCGGTATTCGTGCGACGCCGACAGGCAGGCCAACCAGACGGCCGCGGTTTCCCGCTACGCCGTGATCAAGGGCGACGTGGAAATCAGCGAAAACGTTCTTATCGCCCAGCGGGCATACATCCAGGACTCCAAATTGGGCAAGGGCGCCAACGCCCAGGAAAACTGCTACATCATCGATTCCCACCTGAAGGGCAATAACGTCACGGCCCACGGCGGGAAAATCATCCACGCCACCATGGGCGAGGACGGATTCGTCGGGTTCAACGCCTTTCTGAGAGGCTCCGAGGAATGCCCCCTCACCGTGGGCAGCAATTGCGTGATCATGCCCCACACCATCATGGACCTGGAAGAGCCCCTGACCGTTCCCCCGGCCCATTTTGTCTGGGGATACATCCGCAACCAAAAGGATTTCGAAGAAAACAGCATGTCCATGGAGGACTTCATCAACCTGGAAGGGGAGCTGAACCGGGGCAATATGCATTTCCACGGCAGCGGAAGAGCCTTTGTGAGCGCCTTCGCCCATCGCATCGAGCACATCCTGGAGGCCAACGGCGCCTATTTTGAGGGCGGCGAGCAATCCGGCCACGCCCAGATGGGCCGCAACCAGTCCTACAACACCATCGAACCTTACCCGGAAGGAGAAATGCGGGGCATGTTCCCCACCATCCGGATTACGCCCTAATATTATAGGTGCATCCAGCGTTAAAAAAAACGGCCCGCTTCCCGAAAAATGGGAGGCGGGCCGTTTTTTTTATCTGCTTGCAAGCCGGAAAATGCGGCGGTAGTCCGCGTTATTCCGGACGCGGAGGCGTGGTGTACACGATCCGCCGGTTCTGCACCAGGCTGATGGCGTTTTCCGGGCAAAAATGGGCGCACACGCCGCACCCGATGCAAAGATCCTTGTTCAGGGACGGAGAACCGTCTTCGCCTTGCGTCATGGCCTGGGTTCCGCATTTCTCCGCACAGGTTCCGCAGGACACGCATTTTCCCGTATCCACCACGGCCATGAACCAGGCCTCGTTGGCCGTCCCCGCAATGGTCATGCCGTGGGCGTTGCCGCAGCAGCAGGAACAGCAGGAGCATATGCTGGTTTCGTCGCGGGAGGAATTAAAGCCCGGATGATAGGCCTTGTGAATCAGACCGTCGTCTTCGGCCTTGGTCAAAATGGCCAGGGCTTCCTCCTTGGTCACCATGCGGGAGAATCCCTGGGCCGAGGTGTAGCGGGCGGATTTGCCGAAGGTGAAGCAGTTTTCCCGGGAGTCGGTCTGCTTGCAGGGATCCCCGACAACGTCCTTGTGATGGCGGCAGAAACAGTGGCCCACGGCGATGTCGTCGAATTTTGCGACAATGTCCTTCACGTCCTGGAAGGGCATGTGGACTTCTTCCATTTCGCCCAGGCTCTGGTTGATTTCAATGGAAATGCTCTGGCCGCTGTCCTGGTTGGTGGTGTAAGGCACGGTGCGGTCGATGGGCGGGATGTTCTTGACCATCTTCACCACGTCTTCGTAATGCTCTTTCACCAGCCCGCGATGTTCGTCGAACATTTTGGTGAACAAAGCGGCGATGCGCTGGGTTTCCGGCGTGATCTCCAGCTTTTTCATGAACATGTACTCGAAGATGCCCACGTTGAACAGGGGCAAAAGCCTGAAGACCATCATGCCCTTGCTGTTGGGCTGGTTAAAGATCACGCCCCGTTTGGCCAGGACTTCCACCTTGGCGTTGATTTCGTCCTCGCTCAGGCCGGTGCTTGCCTTGAGCTGCTCCATGGTCTGGGATTTTTGTTCATTAAAGGCCAGAATAAAATCGATTTCATCTTCCTTGATCACTTCTTTGATCAGTTCCACCAGGGTGGGGGTGGTGGGAGGAGGCGTTCCTCCGGCCTTTTGGATGGTTTCCACTACCGGCATGTATTTTTCGTTAAGATCCATGAGCCTTGATTCTCCTTCATGAAGACATTAAGGGGTTGCATTAGGGGATTCTTTTCACATCTGTATAATTATAGCCCCGCCCGCCCTGTGGGTCAAGCAATTCATCCAATTGTGCAAGTGAATCGTGCGAATAATGGGATGGATGGTGCATCTGCATCAAACCTGGACACCTCCTCCCAGACCGCATGCCTCGGCTGGCCTGCAATTAAACCGGCGAGGGCGAATTTGATTTGTAGGGACAGGCCCCCGTGCCTGTCCGGGACGCGCTGCGCGCGTTCCAAAGGGGGGCGCAAGGGGGGCGGCTGCGGCATGTGTTGCTAATCATTTTTGGAGGATAGCCTCGGCCTTGCAAACTGCAGCTGGCCGGAGGGCATTTTGCAGCGTTAAATCATTTGGAATTACAATAGTTCTTGGGTGGCCCTGGAGGGCGCATCCTGCCAGGGCGCGAAGCGCATTTGGCTTCGCATCGCAAGAGGCTGAATTCCTATCCTATGAATGGAATTAATGACGCTTCAATTTAACCAATTAAAAAATATCCACCACGGCGCCGGCGCTTTCAAACCGCTCCCGCAGGGCTTGAGCTTCCACGCCGCTCAACCCGTTGATGATGTAATCGCTCCCTTTCACCAAGGGCGCCGATACCTTAAAAAACTCCGATTTAAACTCCTGGGTCAGGCTTTGTCTCACCGAATCCCTTTCAAATCCTTGTTGGATTTCCCCCGTAAAGACCAAGGAATAAACGCCGTCAGGCTCCAAATCCTCTTTGGAGAATATGAGGCCGGAAAAAGGGGAGGAAATATCTCTTTCCCGGGGCTCGGGCCCGGTTTCCAACTCCACTTCCTTCCAACTCGCCTGGCTGTTTTCAGGTTGATTGTTTTTCTGCAAATCCTGGGCGATTTCCAGATCAAGATCCACGACTACGCATTTTTCGCACGAGCCGTCCGCTCTCTGGATATGGCCGCAACACGGACATTTGTACGTCCTGACCGCAGTGACTTTCAAGCCGGCCTCGTCAAAATCAGCTTTGAGCTTAAGCGCTTGCTCCAGGGACAAATCCTTCCGAATATACGGTCGTCCGCCGTTCAAGGACGCCAATAACTGAGAGGCGCGGCGTCCGAACAGGGGGGTAAGATCTTTTTGGGTCTTTAAAGGAGTTTTTTCCGGTAAAACTTCTCCGTGGCAAATAATGCTGTACTGCGGTTTCATGCCTGCGTTCCCGTTCCTGCTGAATGCATCGTCTTGGGTGGAGTTTTTTGATTAAGGTGGAAAACAAGGAGTTGCCGCGGTCGATTTGTGCGGCGTCCGGCGTCTAACGCTATAATATTTACCAGGACTGCCATCAAAAATCAATCATGAAAACTGGCGCCCTTTAACTTGAAGTTGCATATATATCATATATATACTGATATTTTATCCATTTGTATGTAATTGGCGATGATCAGCGTTTAAACCCCCTAAAATCCTCTTCCTGCGCTCCGGCCGGCATTCCGCCTTCGGCGCCTCAGACTTTTTACTTGGTTAACCTTTACGCATTGTAAACAGGCTTTACATTTTCGCCTTTTCCGAATTTATCCCAAATGCGAACAATTTATAAATTGATCTTTAAATACAGCATGTTGCTTGGGTGTGTGTTTTTACTCCCTTTGGTACGGATTATGCCGTTACAGGATATGAAAGGCCGGCCGGCCTATGCCGGCGACTCTTAGACCCTTAGCCAAGGGGGAGAAAATGAACGAGCATCCCAAGAGAATTTTACTGGCCCTGGATGGGTCCGAACAATCCTACAACGCGGTGGAGTACGCGGCTGAAATTCTGGCGCCGGGCGCCGCCTTTTTCGTCCTTTTCCATGTCTTGCCCACCATCCCGGATATTTACTACGACCTGGACGCCTACGCCGGGGGCCGGGCGTGGATTCACACCAGCCACGCTTGGTTCATCGGCCAGAAAAAGCAGATGGAGGACTTTATGAAAACCGCCAGGGCCGCCTTGGTCCGGGCGGGCCATCCGGAAGAAAATATCACGGTGAACATCCAGGATAAAAAAGTCGGCATCGCCCGTGACATCGCCTACGAGGTGCAATCGGGCTACGACGCCGTGGTTTTGGGCCGGACGGGCGTCAGCCGGATCAAAGACATTGTTCTGGGCAGCGTGGCCAACAAGCTGCTGGGACGCGTTTCAGGGACGTCGGTCTGGTTTATCGGCGGCAAGCCCAATCCTGGAAAGATTCTGATTGCCGTGGATCCCTCGGAAGGCGCGCAGCGCGCTGCGGAGGCGGCCGTGTCCATGGGCCGGGGAAGCGAAGCCGAGTACATTCTGCTTCATGTGCAGCGAGGGCTCATGGGCTATTCTCCGGTCATGGTGGAGGCTCGCATGACTGTGGAAAACGAGGAATTGCAGAAAAAGCTCCGGGAGCATCAGCGGGAGCAACTCGGTTTCCTGGACCACCTCAAGGCGCGGGTAATCGCCGAAGGCGCCCCCCCGGACAAAGTCCGCACCCACTTTATTTCCGATGTTTACAGCCGCGCCGAGGCCATCGTGGATTATGCCGTGAAGAACGACATTGGAACCATTGTGGTGGGACGCCGGGGCTTGTCCAGGGTTCAGGAGTTTTTCATGGGCCGGGTAGGGTACAAGGTCATGCAGCTCGCCAACAAATCGGCCGTCTGGGTGGTCGCCTGATCCCCAGGGAATCAGGATCTCTTGCGCCTGAAAACCGCAGCCGCAACGATCAGGCCCGCCAGATATAAGATCCAGGGGCCGAAGCGGGTGTACGGCGTTATGTCATCGGAAAGCGAATAATCGCCCCTGACCGTCTGCCTGGCGCCAAGCTCCGACCTGGCCTGGATGCTTCCGTCCGGGGCGATGAGGGCGCAAAATCCGCTGTTGGAGGCCCGCAGCAGCCAACGCCGGTTTTCAATGGCCCGCATGCGGGCGGCGTCCAGGTGCATGTACGGCATGGTGGAGTTGAACCACGAGTCGTTGGAGAGGTTCACCAAAACCTGGGCGCCTTCCCGGACGGAGCTCCGTACATGGCCTGGGTACAGGATTTCAAAGCAGATGCTTGCGCCCATTTTTCCCATGGGCGTGTCCATGGCGAGCGGCGAGACGCCGGGGACGAATTGGGAGGGGGCGGTGTAATAGTCGCCCAGCACGTCCTTCCCCATGGGCGTATTTTCAGAATAGGGCAGGAGGATGTGCTTGTCGTAGGCGCTCACCCGGCCCCGGCCCGAGATGAAAAACGCCGAGTTGAAGGTTCCATGGCCGTCAGGCGCTTTTCGCAAGCCTCCGGAGATCAGCAAGGCGTCCGGGCCGATGGATTGAATCACCTCCCGGAAGAAATCGTCGTTCACCATGCCGCTGGAGTTTAAAACCGTCTCCGGCCATACGGCGACAAAAGGGGAGGCGGCGTTCTCAAAACTAGAGAGCTTTACGTAGGTCCTGACCCTGTTGATAAAGCCCAGGCCGCTCCAGCGCTCCTTTTGCGAAAAAGAGGCCTGAACCAAAGCCGCCTCCACGGCCCTGTCTTTATTGAAGGTTTCTATTTGAGCCGTTCGCGCCATGCCGTATAGAACCGGCCCTCCCAATGCCAGAACCAAAACCGCTATGGCCGCCTTGTTTTTCGCCAACCATAAAGTTAAACTTTGTTCATTCCTTTCAGAAAAATCCATGGCCAGATAGGCGGCCGTCCCATTCACCATGGCCAGCAAAAAGGAGATCCCAACTCCTCCGCACAGGTCGGCGACCTGGACGTAATACCCGCCTCCCAAAGCGGCGTAACCCAGATCGGCCCAGGGAATCATGATTGGGACTATTTGCTTTAATAACTCGGTCAGAACCCACAGGGACGGAAAAACCAGACAAAAAAAATAGAGCGACCGTTTTTTTAAGTAACCAAAGACCACGGAGAAGCAACTATATAATAGGCCGTAAGGCAGAACGGCGAATCCGCAGACAAACAAAACCGCGGTTGTCCACGGTTTTTCAAACTCGTGGATCAAGGCGTAAAACAGCCAATGCGCCGTTCCCAGCACCAGCCCCGCGCCCAGTACAAAACCCAGGGCCGCCCTTTTCCAAACCGGGGGATTTTTCGCCAATACGCACAAAAAGGGAATTAGGGCCGCAAAGCCAAGCGGCCAGAGGGAAAAAAAAGGGAATGACAAGGAATAAAGAAATGCTGTAATGATAGGTGCTGCCATATCCCCCCCGAATATAGATTAGGCTGGCATCATAGCCTTTTTGTTAAATGGCGTCAAAGTCTTATACACACACGGCAATCCCAGGGTATTTTTGGAATATATCTTAATCCTTAACCCTGGTATATGCTTTGGCTATTTGTGGTATTGGATTTTTGCCAGCAGGGAAGGAGATTGGACGAGCATTATGGAAATCAGAAAAGAGGAACTGCCGGTCGTCTTAAACATTAACTTCCAGGAAATTGACAGACTCTTTGGACAGGCTTCCCAGGAAGGCCGCAATTACCTGTTTGAATATGAAGCCTACGACCTGATTCGCAACATCGGGGCGGAAACCCCTCCCAAAACCCATCTGATCGTCAAAGGCGTGGTCCCCTCGGACGAGGAGTTGACGGCCCTGCCCGGAGACAAGGTGGTCCTCAAGATCGTTTCTCCGTATATATTGCACAAAACGGAAGTGAGCGGCGTTAAAGTGGTGGACAAAGACCCCTCCAAAATCCGCTCCGCGTGGCGGCGCATGCTGTACGAAGTGCCGGAAAATTATGCGGTCATGATCGAGCGCAACCCCAACCACTGCCCGGACGGATACAAAGGCCTGGAAGGCGACGCCCTGCGCCAGGCGGTCAGCCGGGATATCAAGGGCGTATTGATGGTGCAATTCATGCCGCCAGACTCCGAGGCCTTCGGCAACGAGATGATCGTGGGCATTCGCAACACCCGGGAGTTCGGCATGGTCATCAGCGCCGGCCTGGGCGGCACGGACACCGAGCTTTACGCCGAGCGCTTCCGCAAGGGCCAGGCCATTGTGGCCGCCTCCACGGTCATGACCGGCGGCATGGCCTTTTTCGAGCTTTTCAAGCAGACCATTTCGTACAAGAAGCTGGCCGGCCTCACCAGGGGCCAGAGGCGCATTGTCACGGACGAGCAGTTGATCGAGTGCTTTGCGGCCCTGATTGAACTGGCCAACCGGTACTCCCCCACAAACCCGGACGCTCCCTTTGTCATAGAAGAGCTGGAATACAACCCCTTCGCCTTCAGCGACTATCTTATGGTGCCCCTGGACGGCCTGGCCAAGTTTTCTTCGCCGGGGGCTCAGCCCGCGGGCAGGCCCATCAGCCAGATTTCCGGCCTGCTTAAGCCCGAAAGCATCGGCATTGTGGGGGTTTCCACCACCCGGGTGAATTTTGGGCGCATCATCCTGGACAACGTGCTCCTGGCCGGCTTCCCCAAGGAAAAGGTTTTCATCCTCAGGCCGGGCATGGATTCTTTTGAAGGAGTGGCCTGCATACCGGACCTTTCATCCCTGGAATCCCCCCTGGACCTGCTGGTGGTGGCCGTGCCCTCCGCCAAGGTTCCCGACGTGGTGGAGGAGGTGCTCACACACAATGCGGCGCGGTCGGTCATTCTCATTCCCGGAGGCATGGGCGAGACGGAAGAGAGCAAGGACCGGGCCGCCGCCATCATGGACCGCATCGGCCAATCCCGGCGGGACGGAAACGCGGGGCCTGTATTTTTGGGCGCCAACAGCGTGGGCGTCTTAAGCCACCCCGGCGCCTTTGACACCCTGTTCATCCCCGAGGAAAAGGCGCCCAAGCAAAGAGGCAAGCGGCCCCGCAACGCCGCCTTTATCTCCCAAAGCGGCGCCTTTATGATGACCCGCCTAAGCTGCCGGCCGGAACTGGACCCTGCCTACTTGATTTCCATCGGCAACCAGAACGACTTGACCATAGGCGACGTCATGACCTACCTGACGGAAGATCCGGAAATCCAGGTCATCGGCGTGTACGCGGAAGGCTTCAAGGACCTGGACGGCCTGTCCTTCAGCAAGGCCGTGCGTAAGGCGGTCCTGGCCGGCAAGGACGTAATTTTTTACAAGGCCGGGCGCACTCCCGAAGGCAAGACAGCCACCTCGGGCCATACCGCCAGCCTGGCTGGCGATTACATGGTCTGCGAATCCTGCGTGCGTCAGTCCGGCGGCATGGTGGCCCAGAACATCGCCCAGTTTGAAGATCTTTTTCTGCTGGCCCAGCGTTTGCACTCCAAGCCCGTGGGCGGCAATCGCCTGGCTCTTCTCAGTTCCGCAGGCTTCGAGGCTGTGGCCATGGCCGACAGCCTCCAGTCCGACGATTACCGCATGAAGCTGGCGGATTTTTCGCCTTCCGCCAAGGAAAGCCTGGACGCTATTTTGGCCGCCAATAAATTGTCGGGCCTGGTGGAAGCCAAGAACCCCTTCGACGCCACCCCGGCCGGGGACGACGCCCTGCACGTGGCCGCCTTGGAGGTTTTTGATAAAGATCCCAACGTGGACGCCACGGTTCTGAGCATCTGCCCTGTGTCCCCCGGTCTGGCGACCCTTCCCCTGGACCCGGAAGACCCCCGCAGCTTTTCCGCGCCTAACAGCATCGCCGTGCTGCTGCCCAAGATCGCCGGAAACCTGACCAAACCCCTGGTGGCCATAGCCGATGCAGGCCATGACTACGCGGCTTACGTAAAAATTTTTATGGAGCATCAAATCGCGGTCATTCCTTCGGCGGACCGGGCGGTTTCGGCATTGGGCCTGTACATCCAGAACCGGCTTTACGCTGAAAGCATCCGGGAGAACGTCCTTCTTAAGTCGGAATAAGTAGTACAAATTCCAAACCTGCCGCACAAGCCGAAGCGCCTGACAGGCGCTTCGGCGTTTTTCATGAAACCCTTACAACCGTCCTCATTGCACCTCTTTCTAAGGCATAAACCTTGCATATTTTTTTTCCGATCTTCAAAGGAAGCTCCTTTGCCGCATAAAACAACTATGGGTTTTTTTGATGTCTAAAAATAGTACAAAGCAATGACGGCCGGCGCCGCTCAAAGCAGCCCCTGTCATTTCCGGTCTCATCGGCGGCGCGCATCAACCAGGAACACGGCAAAAGTTCAAGCAGCACAGGCTTCATCAATAACCAGCGGTTGAATGATCTATGTTACGAATGCTGAAAATACCTTTTTTACGGAATGTCTTTTTCGCCTCCCTGTTGGCAGCCATTTTGGTCCCATGCGTCGTTATAGTCTTCATTTACCCCAAATTTCAGGGCGTGCTGATTCAGTTGGTGGAGGACGAAGCGGTTCGTTTTACCAAGCACTGGGCGGGATGGTTCGATGATGTGCGCGGGGATCTTGCTCCGGAAATGATAACGGGTGAAATACTTAAAGAAACCAGTATTTTGCAAAAAGATTTGGGCGCCCGGAAAGTCCGGGTGTTTTCCAAATGGGGAGACATCATCTACTCGTCCGACCTAAAAGAGGTGGGAGGCCGCAACACCCATGACTATTTTCATGAGATTGTGGCGCAGGGAGACGCCTACACTAAGCTGGTGAAGAAAAACGAAAAATCCGCGGAGGGCAAGACCGTCTCCGCCCATGTGGCGGAAATCTATGTGCCGATTATGCGCAACGGACAATTCTGGGGCGCGCTGGAAACCTATTACGACATCACCAAGGCCCGGGACACTCTGAACAGCCTCATCAGAGGGTCCGCCCTTATATTGATCATAGTGGTTTTTTGCATGGAGGGCATGATTATCCTTTTATTGCTAAGGGCCGGTCGGATGGTTACCTCCCTAACGGATACAGAGAAGAAACTCCGCTATGAAAAGGAGTTCAGCGAGGCGGTTTTTAACAGCATATCCGATCCCATCGCCGTGGTGGACCCGTTGACTTACGAAGTCATCAACGCCAATGAAGCCGCCTATCAGCAGTTCGGCGAATTCCTGGGGCCCTCCCGCGCCGCAAAATGCTTCGAGTTTACGCACAACAGCAGCAAACCTTGCTCCGGCGCCAATCACACATGCCCCATGGTTCGAACCTACCAGACCGGCCTGCCTGCTTACGACGAACACATTCATTATAAGCCCAACGGGGATATCAGCTATGAAGACGTGTTCACCTATCCCATCAAAAACGAAGCGGGCGAGGTGGAGCGAATCGTCCATATTTCAAGGGAAAACCGGGAACGCAAGGCGGCGCGAGAAGAAAAAATGCGTCTGGAAGCGCAGTTGGACCGGTCCCGGAAAATGGAGGCCATCGGCCTTCTGGCCGGGGGCGTGGCCCATGACCTGAATAACGTCCTGTCAGGAATAGTCAGCTATCCGGATCTGCTTATGCTCGACTGCCCTGAAGAAGACAAAACCATGCGGGACTCATTGGCAATCATACGGGACTCCGGCCTGAGAGCCTCGGCCATTGTCATGGACCTCCTAACCCTGGCTCGCCGCGGCGTGATGGAAATGGAGGCGCTCAACCTCAATGCGGTCATTCAGGATTATCTGAATTCCCCGGAGTACAACAAGCTCCATGCCTACCACCCCAGGTTGAAGGTGCGTTTTACTCCCGATCCGGACCTGCACAATATCAAAGGATCGGAAGTGCATTTGCGCAAAAGCGTGATGAATTTGGTCTCCAATGCGGCGGAATCCATGCCCAACGGAGGGGATGTCCATATCTCCACAATGAATAGCCGGATGGAGGAAAGCGCCGCCAAAGACAAAGGGATTGAACCCGGCGATTATGCTTTACTAATTGTCGCCGACGACGGAATCGGAATGAACGAGGTGGAACTCACCCGCATTTTCGAGCCGTTTTATACGAAAAAGAAGATGGGCAGAAGCGGCGCCGGCCTGGGCATGGCCGTGGTGTGGGGGGCGGTTCAGGATCACAAAGGCCATA
This sequence comes from Desulfatibacillum aliphaticivorans DSM 15576, assembly GCF_000429905.1. NCBI lineage: Bacteria > Pseudomonadati > Thermodesulfobacteriota > Desulfobacteria > Desulfobacterales > Desulfatibacillaceae > Desulfatibacillum > Desulfatibacillum aliphaticivorans. Next base: position 72,748 of record NZ_KE386983.1, read on the forward strand.
TTGATGTTTCCAGCTCCCCCCAAAAAGGGACCACATTTTTTCTCCGATTTCCGGCCACTGAAGATCCCATAGCTGAAGAGCCTGATGACCCGGCATGGGAGGAGTGTCTGGGCAATAACCAAAGCATCCTGGTTGTAGAGGACGTCCCGCAACAACAGGTTCTTGCGAAAAGAGTTCTGGAAAAGTTGGGATATCAGGTCCGGCTGGCGGAAAGCGGACCCGAAGCCCTGGTTATTCTCGACAGTACTCCAATGGACCTGGTCATGGTGGACACGGTTCTGGGAACCGACATGGACGGGCTGGATCTGTTGGAGAAAATCAAAAACATGCTCCCGCACCAGAAAGCCATCATTACAAGCGGATATTTTGAGGCGGAAGTGATGGAAAAAGCCAGAAATCTCGGGGTCATGCAATACGTGAAAAAGCCCTACACCACCAAGAACCTTGGCATGGCCATCCGGATGGAATTTGATAAAAAAGACTGACGCCAATCTTTACACAAGTCAATATACTCATAAGTGAATCCAAAAATGACGCTGGATCCCCTGTCAAAATCAATCCAGCGCCAGGGCTCGGGTTGCAATTTTTTGGGATATTTTTTTCGCCAGAAATTCCAGGCTGTCTTGCTTGGAGGGCAACTGGGATAGCTTGCGGCCTGAAAACTCCTGGTATTCCAGGTCCCCGCCGAATTTTTCCTCCAGATCCTCCTGGATGGAATCCTGCTGCAGCACGGAATCCGTTTTGACGTCCACAATCTTATAGTCCACCTTGAGGGATGCCTGACGCACAATGAACGGCACGGGCTTCATGACGCTGCGTTTGATCTCCACCGTGGTTTCCTCGCCGAACAGGCTTTTTTCGGTTTTGTACTGTCCGGTCCCCTCCTGCACGGTGACCATGTCCGACCCCCTCACATCGTGAGAGGAGGACGTCGCCTGGCCTATGATCAGCAAATCGCCATCAAAACTGTGGGAAAAAATCTTGGTTTCCGCCGTTTCCGCTGTTCTCGCCGTCTCCTCGGCTTCATCCTTCTGGGGCAGAGCCACAAGAGCGCCGGAGTCCTGCATGAATTTTCCCGTATAGCTGCTGATGACGCCGCCCAATTCCCCTTTGAAAACAGGCTGTTTAAAGGCCTTGGGCGCCGGCGTTGGCGCCAGGGAGGCTGACGCGGAAACTCCTCCGGCGGCCTGGGGCTCGGCTTCAACGGCCGCGCGCCGTTGGGTGCAGCAGCCCTGGGTCAGCAATAAGGACGTCAGCAGGGCTCCCAGGATACTATAAAAAATTATATTTTTTCGTTCCGGCATAAGGCGGCCTCCATGTAAGCGAGGATGTTTTTCCGGCATCGGGCTACTCCCCTTGGGTTTCGAAAGCCTGTCGAGCCTGTTCAAGGATCAACTCCGGCTCTTCCTGATATCTGGGCGAAATATGGAAGTTGATCATCTGACGGGCCTTGGCCGTTTTCGCCAACTCACCGGCCTGTCCGGCCGTCAGGTGGTTTCTGGCGACGGCATGCTCTGCATCTTCGTCGGCGAACGACGCCTCGATAAACAGTTGGTCCGCATTTTCAGCCAGGGCCAGGATTTTTTTCTGATTATCCGCGTGGCCCGCGACATCCGTAATATACGCAATTTTCTGGCCCGGAGTTATGAGCGTAACGGCCTCAGCCAGTTCCGCCAAGGTGAAGGACTTGTCCTTCCCCTCGGGCACGGGGACGGTGAACGGTTCGGACCAGTCCTTGGATGCATACAGGGATTGCTTGAACTCTCTCAGCCAGGGCCCCACATCCATGCCCAATTCCTCCAGCCTGGCTTTCAGGATGTTTACATGAAACCTTTCGTTCAGGGCGAATCCAAGGCAGGGCATGCCGTGATCCAGAATTTTTGCTTCCACGGTAAAGTCCGGCTCCGTTAAAAGAACGCCTCCATGGTTCCGCACGACTTCCCTGGGCGTGGGCTTGAACTCCCCCAAGGTTGTAAAATTGCAGGTTTCCAGACGGTCTTCATGGACTTCCGTGACCCGGAATCCAAACTCGCTTTCGTAATTATCCAGCAGGTTCCAGCTATAACCCTGGAGCTTTCCGGCGGTGTTTGCGATGATTCCTTCGGGGCCGAACATGTGAATGATTTTGTCCCGCCCCAGGCAAATGCGCAATAGGTGATCAAACCCGATAAAGTGATCCACGTGGGTGTGGCTCACAAAAACATGGGTGATTTTTAGGATGTCTTTGGGGGATAGAGCGTGCAGGTCGCCCAGGTCAAATAGAATGGCGCGTTTGACAAACGCAAAATGAATAAAAAGGCCGGGATCGTCAAAAGGATCGGGATTGACGAGCCGGGGGCGAATCGCCGCTCTCATGATTTTAGGAAAGATGTTTAATAATTTGCTTGTGGACGCATTTGTAAATGTCCAGGTCTTCCCCGAAAATGTCAACCACGTCCTTGTGATTGATCAAATCTTCAACCACAAAGGCGGTCATGTAAAGGCTGACAACATGGGGCTGGGCCACCAGCTTGCGGAAAGGGGCGACCTTGAAATCCACGTCAAAATCGTCTTCCCGGGTCAGCTTTTCAAGCCTTTTACTGATGGCGGCTTCCACGCCGTTTTTACTGGTTGTCTCCAACAGGCCTGTTTCCACTAATTTTTGGGCCAGGGCGTTGGATAAAGTATCCAATACATCAGGTATTTTTTGAATCGCCCTGCGGCGGGCGTATTCCTTGGATGACTCAATTTTGGAAAGAATCTTGGATTCTCGATTGCTAGGTCTGAATACTTTTCCCATATCATCTCCTCCGACTCAAAGCCATATACTGCCCTCAAGCTATGATTGCAACAAAAACTTGGGGTATGGAGGCTTTTCCGCTCATGTTTTTTTTAGCGAAAAAAAGGCTCTCAGCCCGACCCTTCTTCTTGTCAGTCCCGCATAAAAAACTATCCTTCCCGAATTCCCTCGATGATGGCCTGAACCGTTTGCCTGTCCTTCCACCTGTTCCATTGCACCCTGTAAGCCACGGCGCCGGCGATGGATGGCACAAGCTGATCCCGTGCATTAAACCAGATCGCCTGCAAGGGCTTGGTGTTGCCTTCTCCGCTGTGAAAAACCATTCTCCGGTGCCCCCTGCCGACTGTCGGGCCTTGCTTGATTCCAACCTCGGTGGAAATGAAGACCGGTTCAGGATTGGCAATGCCAAAGGGCGCCATGCTTTCTATTTGATTAGCGAAATCAGGCCCGATTTCCATGGGATTCACGGAATAGTCTATGGTCAGTACGCGTTCGAAATCCCGCTCCGTGCTTTTTTCCAAAACCTGGCTGTCGAACATGCCGCGAAAAGTTTCGATGCTTTTATCGTCAATGGTCAACCCCGCAGCCTGGGCGTGGCCTCCAAAGGCGATCAACTGGGATTCACACGCCTGCAAAGCCTGGTAAAGATCCACCCCCGGAATGCTTCTGGCGGACCCTTTTCCCGTGCGTTTGTCCATGCTGATTAAAACCACAGGGCAATTGAATTCCCGAACCAGCTTGGCTGCAGCTATGCCTATGACGCCCGGATGCCAGCCTGAATGAGCCATGACCAGGGAGCGTTTCCCCTTCAGGTCATGATCCGATTTGAGCAGGGAAAGCGCCGAGTGGTACAAATCCTCGGACATGCGCTGCCGTTTGCGGTTCAGCGCATCGATTTCCCAGGCAAGCTGCCGGGCTCTTGAATTGCTTTTTTCAAGAAGAAGCTCCACGGCCTTGTTGGCGTGATCCACTCTTCCCGGAGCGTTAAGGCGGGGCGCCGCCCGAAAAGCGAGATCATGAGCCGAGACTGTGGAGTTGTCCACGGCGGATACGTCCAGCAAGGCTTTGACCCCAGGTCTCGCCGCCGCTCCCATGATTTCCAGGCCCGCCCGGGTCAGAATGCGATTTTCGCCTATCAGCGGAACCATGTCCGCTATCGTGCCCAGGGCGACCAGGTCGCATTTATGCTTGAGGTTGGGCTCCTTGCCTTCCGGCCATAATCCCTGCTCTCGCATGGCCATTCTCAGGCCGATGCACAAATAAAAGGCCACGCCCACCCCGGCAAGGTGGTCCAGGCCTGACGGGCACCCCGGAAGTTTAGGGTCGATGACGGCCAGGGCGGGAGGCGGCGTTTCCGAAGGCGTGTGATGGTCGGTGACAATGACGTCCACGCCCGCCTGCCCGGCCTCTTCAATGGCTTCGTGACTGCTGATGCCGTTATCGACTGTTATGACAAGCTGGATTTTTTTGGATAACACCGGATTGCGGATATGCTGCGAGGAAAATCCGTAGCCTTCCTGAGTGCGATGGGGTACGTGGAAAAACACCCTCGCCCCCGCTTCCAGCAGAAATTCGGTAAGCAACGCGGTGCTGCAAACCCCGTCTGCGTCGTAATCTCCAAACACCAGGATGTTCTCCCGGGCCTGGATGGCGTGAATGATTCGTGCGATCGCCTTATCCATGTCTTTCAGCGTGAACGGGGACGGCAGATCCGCCAGAGACGGACCCAGATAGCGTTCCGCCGCGCCGGGCTCCCGGATGCCGCGGTTGACCATAGCCCCGGCGATGGCTTTGTGGCATCCCAGATACTTGGACAAGGCTTCCACAGCTTCCAGATTCGGCTCGCACAATTTCCAACGTCTGTTCATAGCCGAATAATATAAACCAATAATCGAAATTTCTCAAGATTTGGAATGCATTTCAGGCCATAAAGCATCATAAGTCCCGCCCGACTTCCTTTCTAAACCCTTTTATTCAAGAAACGCTCTTTTTTTTCCCGGCGGCCTGAAAAACAGGGGCGATTCCTTTTTCCTTAGGGGTGGCAGGGGCCCTGCGTTGGGGCGTAGGCCCAGGCTTGGGCTTCTCCTTGGGCTTGGAAGGAGCATCGAACATGGCGTCCAGGTCATCCTGAGACATGGCTGCGTTGTCGTCCGCGG
>NZ_KE386983.1:77942-106230 GCF_000429905.1 Desulfatibacillum aliphaticivorans DSM 15576
GTCCTGAGACATGGCTGCGTTGTCGTCCGCGGAAGGCGCGGGTTGGGGCGCAGCGGGGGCGTCGAACATGGCGTCCAGGTCGTCCTGAGACATGGGAGTATTGTCATCCTCCTGGGGCGCCTGCTTTGCCGGCCCGTCAAAGAAAGCATCCAGATCCGCCTGGCTCAACTGGCCGTCGGTTTGCAGCCCGTCGGGAATCGGCGGCGGGGGCGGCGGGGGCGGCTCTGGTTCTTTCGGAGGCGGAGCCCAATCGTCTATACGCCCTGCGCCGTCAAACAAATCATCAAGCTCTTCCTGGGAAAACTGTTTGATGACCGGCGTCTCTTCCGTTTGATCCCCATCCGTTTGCATGTCCGGACCGCCCGATTCATTCATAATCTGGTCCAACTGGTCCTGATTTAATGCGCCGTCGAACGGAAGGTCGTCTCCCTTGGAGTCGTTGGCCGCGGGAACGGTGATGTTGTAACCGGCGTTCGCAAGAAGGGCGTTTAAGCCGGCTTGATCCAGGGTCCCGTCTTCATTGGCCTTGACTTTGGGGTCCCGCGGCCTTTTGGGCTCTCGGGGCAGGACCGGCTCTTTTTGGGGCTGGGTGGCCAGCAATGCGTCCAAAGCATCCTGGTTCAAGGTTCCGTCGTCATTCATGGCCGGCGAGGGGGCCGGCATTTCCGCCTGGGTCGCCAAAAGGGCGTCCAGATCGTCCTGGTTCAGGGTGTTGTTATCATCCAGGGCGGCGCCTCCTCCCGGCGGAGCGGCCAGCATGGCGTCCAGTTCCTCCTGGGTTAAAACGCCCTCATTGGGATCAAGGGCGGACTCTTCCGGGGATTTTTTTGGCTCGAGTGTTAGTTTGGGCCGGCCCTGTCCCTTCGCAAAAGCCGACTGGTTAAGGAGCGCATCCAATTGGTCCTGCTCCATGGACCCGTCTTCGTTCAACTGAATGGGAACGCCCTGGGGCTTGGGAGGGGGCGCAGGCGGCTCCGGCTCAGCGGGCGGCTCCGGCTCCGGCGCGGGAGCCTCTTCTTCCGGCTCCATTATCTCCTCCAAAAGGGCCGGCCTTTCTTCCGGTGAAACTTGTTCCTCCGTTGTAGGACCTGTCTGGTCCGAGCCGTCCTCCGCCATGGCGTTTTCAGAATCTTTTACAATCTGGTCTATGTCTTCCTGGTCAGGCGCGTCCCAGGAGTCCTTCATTTCCTGCACTTCCGCGGCGGTTTCGGCCAGGTCCGAATCGTCGTCCAGGCTTTCCGTTTCCGCAGCGGCCTGGGCTTCCGCCCATTCATGGTCTTCATCCCCCGCTTGTTGCTGCGCCAGGGCTTGGGCCTTTTTTTGTTTAAGCAACATCATTGCAACCAGCGCCAAAACCGTCACAAGGGCGGCACCAACCACGCCGGCGGCGGCCAGGATCATCGTTTTCTTTTTTGTGTCGGGCGGTTTAGGGCGTTGCGGATACAAAGCGTTATTGCCGCCCAATGTATAGACGGCGCCCATTCTGGCCAGAGAAGCTGTCACGCCTTGCTTGCCCCAGCCCACCGGCTCCAAAATCGCGGCCGGAGGAGGCGGGGCGAGGTCTTTACGGCCGCTTCCGAAGGCAATGACATAAGGCTCCTGGCCCTGGGCGACAAAGTAGGCGGTATGAGGCGTCCAAGCCAGCTGGAATGAAGGGGGCAGGGGGCCTGCGCCTGCAATGGATTCCGGGTCGATTTGCACCATCCAGTATCTATGGGTGACGGGCCGGACGTTCAGAGCTTGATTTTGGATGGCGTCCTCGCCGGCGGTCAGATTGTATAATGTGGCGTCTGCGTGAAATTCCCAGTTGCTTTCCGCGTCGCTGCGGGAATAAATCTTGGCCCGGGCGCAGAAGTCCGGCCACATTACATGAATGACCACCTGGCTGGCAGGCAGAGGGGCGGGGACCTCAAATTGATACTCCCCGTTCGATGGAGTCCCAAACGGCGTCCCTTGCACCCAGGAGTTTTTGGCGGCGTCCTGGCTTGTGGGATACAGCACCTCCGCCTTTTCTAAGGTCGAGCCTTTTTTGCCCCCCGGCCAGGTGACCAGCCAATATCCCGGCATGGCCTTGGGAATGTCTATGGTGTCCTGGAAAAACATCATCTGCCCGCAAGGAACCTGGGCTAGGGTGGAGCTTGAGGAAAGCCCGAACCAAAATGCCAGATCCCGGCTGGCTTTGACGTCCACCGTGGTCACGAATTTTCCCGGCGTGTCCGACCATTTTAATCGCAATGCTTCGGGCTCGCCGTTAAGATGAGACGCGTCCAAAACATAGGATGTAAGTACGTTGCCGTCTCCCAGCGCGGCTGAACTTTCCACTCCGATCAGGGCGCCGGTTTCGTCCATGCGGAACCGGGTGGCGGACATGTCAATAAATCCGTCGCCCCGGGTCATGAGCGGGAAAACATTCAGGGATTGAATCTCCGGATCCTCGTAAAATCCCTTTCGTTCATCCACGATTTTAAGGGGAACCTGAGTCCCTTTTCCGTCAAGAATCCTAATATCGCCAATATCATGACGAACCAATCCCTCGTATATGCTCTGGGGCAATGTGAGCTGCCACAGGCCGCCGTCCGCCCTTGCGTCCAAGCGGGCGCCGGACATAAAGTCCGTTGCTTGGGGTTCTAAAGCGTGCGCCTGGATGAAAGGAATGATAACAGCCAGGAATATATAAAAATAGCGGCGCATGTACAATCCTGCGGGCCTATAACCCGCCAGAGGGTTCTTGTTGTTTCTTTTTGCGGGAAAGCCTCTTCCGCAACACTGCAATCAATCAGGCCGGAAGACCGCCCCCGGTCATGCCTTTGGGATCAGGGCGCAACAATCCGGACAAAATTATACCAGTGTTCTTTCAGAAATCGTGCCGAAATGAAAAATACTATGAACAAAAAAAGAAATAATCGTTATCGCGAAGTATTTTCCATAAGCCACTTTCCGGTGGGCAGCCAAACTTTTTCCCGGGCGTTTTCGCCTATCATCAGGTCCACATGCCCTGCGGCGTTCACTCCAATCAGGTTGTTGGAGTCATTGGGCGTGATGATTTCGTGGGCCAGAAGCACGGTGTCCGGCGGGGCGATTACATCGGCGCCGCCGTAAAAAAAGAGGAATTTCGCTTTGTTTTTGCGGATGTAACCCATGGACTTGACCAACTCGGGGCCGTATTGCTTGCAGGCCAGTCCTTGGGAAATCATGGTGGAGATGGATTTTTGCAGGCTGTTGGGGACGGGCTCAACCACCTTGCCCAAAAGGGTTTTGGCGGCCTTTCCCGACATGTTGAAAGGATTCCACAGCAAGGGGGACGCAATGGGGTTGAACCTCAGCACCGGCCCCGGAATTTTCCGAATGGCCCTGGTGATGGGCACAAAGTTCTGGGTGACGGTTCCTACAAAGGATTTCTCCTCGAATCCCAAAGCCCGGGTGATCCAGTTAATCAGGGGAATGATGCGTACAAAAATCTGATGCAGGGTGATGGGGCTGCCTATAGTCACGACATTCCTGACCGTGGCGTCCAGGGTCTTGGCCAGGTAGGTGTACATCATCATGCCGCCCAGGCTGTACCCTACCCAAGAGATGTTGGACGACCCGGAGTCCCTGCGCACACGCTCGATGACCATGGGAACCTCCCTGTCCACCAATTCCACAAAATCCAGCGTGGGCGGCGTGGTGCGCATTTTGCCGTAAAACATGCTTTGCCGGCAATGCCTGACCACATACCTGTTGTACACCCTTTGGGCGTATCCCGGATGAAAGCAATACACCGTAAAGCCTTCCGAGGCCAGGTAGGTTGCAAAGGACCGGTTGTTCCCCAGGGAAAGAAACCCGCCCTGGTCGTCCATGCGGAATAAATTGGCGTTGGTGGCGATGCCGGGGCAAAGGATGACCGGTCCTCGCCGCCGGATTCCGGCTTTGGCGGAAAAAATTTTTTTAATGAATAATTCCCGGGAGCCTTTTCGGGCGAACAAATCCTGGGCCATGAGAAAATGAGGCGCCTTGGGGGCTCCCCGATCCACGAGCACTGTTTCCTGCTTGGGCCAAAATAGCATGATTGGTTCTTTCTATTGCAAGATTTTCAACGGACGTATAATATTTCGTATGACGCAGTATGTCAAGAAAGAAAGCGCGTCGGCCCGGATTGGATGGGGCGAGGGATTTGCTCTTTTTCTTTGAGCCGTTATCTGATAAGTCAGGGGCGAAACATAACGGACGGCTTAATTATAAACCCCGGTAATCGGTTGAAATCCATGAATCCTTTTTTAACGGAAAAACATAGGGAAGTAAGGCGCTCGGTGCGGGCTTTTTGCGAAGCCGAACTGGCGCCCATAGCCAAGGACCTGGACCAGGAAGCGCGCTTCCCCTGGGAAGTGGTGGAAAAAATGGGGGCCTTGGGCTATTTCGGCATTCAGGTTCCCAAAGATCTGGGCGGCGCCGGAATGGACTCGGTGTCCTATGTGGTGGCTATTGAGGAAATCTCGCGGGTGTGCGGCGGCATGGGATTGTGCGTGACCGTGCACAACAGCGTGGCGGTTCATCCCATCATGGCCTTTGGAACCCGGGAACAGCAGGTAAAATGGGTTCCCGACCTGGCGGCCGGCAAGAAGATCGGCGCATTTTGCCTGACCGAGCCCAACGCAGGTTCGGACGCTTCTGGAATACAGGCCGTGGCTTTAAAGGACGGAGATCATTATGTGGTGAACGCCAACAAGGTGTTTGTCACCAACGGCGGCGTGGCCGACACCTGTCTGATTTTCGTGCGGACGAACCCGGAGGCCGGTCCTCGCGGCATCAGCGTGATTGTGGCGGAGCGCGGAACGCCCGGTTTTGTGGTGGGCGACCTGGAAGACCTCTGCGGCATGCGCTGCAATCCGGTTTCCTCCATCCGGCTTAATGACTGCCGGATTCCCGAGGACCACCTGCTGGGCAAGGAAGGCATTGGCCTGGCTATCGGCCTGGCAGGCCTGGACACGGGGCGCATCGGCATTGCGGCCCAGGCGTTGGGCATTGCCCAGGCTGCGCTGGAGGAAGGCATTCGCTATTCCAAGCAGCGCAGGCAGTTTAAGGTTCCCATCGCCAAGCACCAGTCCGTTGCCAACATGATCGCCGACATGGCCACCCAGGTGGATGCGGCGCGTCTCATGGTTTACCGGGCCGCAGCCCTCAAGGATTTGAAAAAGCCCTTTTCCAAGGAATCGGCCATGGCCAAGCTGTTCGCTGCAGAGACCGCTTCCACAGTGACGGATATGGCCGTGCAGATTCACGGCGGGTACGGGTATTCCAAGGACTACCCGGTGGAACGTTATTTCCGTGACGCCAGGGTGACCAGAATTTACGAAGGCACTTCCGAGGTGCACCGGACGGTCATAGCCCGTTCGGTCCTGGGCAAGTTCTAACGGGGAATTTATTATGGGAATTCATATTATAGTCTGCATAAAATCCGTGGTGCTGGACGCCCCCGGAGGCAAGATCGTGCGCACTCCGGATACAACCGCCCTCAACCCCTTTGATTTGCCGGCCCTGGAAACGGCCCTGGCCCTCAGTGACGAGTTGGGGGGAACGGTGACCGCCCTGTCCATGGGACCGGAAATTTCGGGCCTCAGCTTGTATTCCGCCTTGTCCATGGGCGTGGACCGGGGCGTTTTGCTGTGCGATAAAGCCCTTGCCGGGGCCGATACCCTGGCTACTTCCAACGCCCTGTGCGCCGGACTCAAACTCCTGGAGCCCTATGATCTGGTTTTGTTCGGAACCCGTACGGCCGACTCGGACACCGGTCAGGTAGGCCCCCAGACCGCCGTGGGCGCCGGGCTTCCCCTGGTGGCTCAGGCGCGGGATATTCTGGTTAAAGGCAAGTCGTTGGAAGTCTCTGCTGAATGCGACGGATTCCGCCAGCGTTTTGAAGTGGAGACGCCGTGCGCCCTGACAGTGGCGCCCGAGGCCGCCAAGGCCCGCAACGCCAGTCTGGGCGGCATTGAGGAGGCTTTTTCCGGGGAAATCGAGGTTTGGAGCCTGGAAAAACTGGGCCTGACGCCGGATCAGGTGGGGGATGCGGGATCGCCCACCAAAATCAAGGATATGACCCCGGCCGCCAAGGGCAAACAGTGCGCTTTTTTAACCGGATCCATAGAGGAGCAGGCGGACAAGCTCCTGGAGAAGCTGGTTAACGCAGGTCTTATTCAATAGAAAAGCAGGCTAATAAAATAGCGGGCAGGAATGCAATGAGCAATCACGATATCTGGGTTTTCGGAGATCTGAGAAACGATAGGTTTTTTGAATATTCCCTTAATGTGCTGGGCAAGGCCAAAGAGCTTTCCGGGCAAACGGGCGGCAAGACGGCCATGGTGCTGGTCCCCGGAAAAAACCAGGAATGCCTGCTTTGGGAAGAGGCGGCCGACCGTTGCTCCCGTTGCGGGGCGGACTATGTGTACGTTTTGCAGCATAAGGATTTGGACGCTCCCCGCGCCGACGCCATGGCCCTTATGATCTGCCGTGCCGTGTCGGACAAGCAGCCCGGGCTTGTGTTTTTTCCCATGACCCAACTGGGCCGCGAGCTGGCTGCCCGGACGTCCAGGATGCAGGACGCCGGCCTCATCGCCGATTGTGTGGACATGGCCATGGAAGACGGCCTCATGGTTGCGACCTGTCCATCCTGGGGCGGCCGGATTATGGCCAGGATCACCTTTGCCGAAGGGACGACGTTGGGATTCGCCACCGTGGCGCCTCACGGCTTTTCCCCCAGCGATCAGCCGGGCGATCCGGGAACCGCAGAGGAGCTGGACTACTCTCAACTCGCCCTGCCCAAAGGCCTTAAGCTCCTTTCCTACGAGCCCGAGGAAGCCGGAGTAAAAAGGCTGGAAGAAGCCGAGACCGTCGTGGTGGGCGGCGCAGGCATGGGCAGCGCGGACGGATTCGGCCTGGTTAGGGAGCTTGCCGCCGCTTTGGGCGGCCAGGTGGGCGCCACAAGGCCTCCCGTCCTGTCCCACTGGGTGGAGGAGGAACGCTTGATCGGCCAGACGGGAAAAACCGTCCGGCCCAGGCTGCTTGTTTCCGCCGCAACCTCCGGCGCCGTGCAATATACGGCGGGAATCGCCGAGTCCGGCCTGATTGTGGCCATTAACAGGGACGCCAAAGCCCCTATTTTCGAGATCGCTAATATTGGCGTGGAAGCCGACGCCAAGGCCTTTTTGCCCGTCTTTACGGCCAAGGCCAAAAAAGCCGTGATGCGCAAGCTGGCCGATGATCTGGCCTGCACGGTTGTGGACGTCTCGGACTCCAGTTTCGGCGCAACCATTAAAAAACTGCGCGAGGGCCACGACTGGACCCGGGAAGCTCTGGCCCAGGCCACCGGACAAACTCCCGAGTTTATCGCCTCGGTGGAATCGGACGAATTGTCGCCTTCCGTCAGCTTTCTGCTTCGTTTAGCCCGCGCCTTGGGCATTGATCCGGGTACGTTTTTGCGGGACGAGGAAAAAAGCGCCATCCGGGATCAGCGCGCCAAGGCTTACGCCAAAAGAACCCAGAGCTATTCTTATGAGGTTTTGACTCCGGATGCGGAAAACGAGCACCTGCGGGCCTTTATGATCACCATCGAATCGCGCAAGGATCATAAGCCTGTGGAGTACAAGCACGAAGGCGAGGAATTCGTCTTTGTTCTGGACGGGGATCTTGAGTTGACTCTGGACAGCAGGCCCCATGTGCTCAAGCCCGGGGAGTCCAAACGGTTCAATTCGGAAATTCCGCACAAATTAAAGAGCCTGTCGGACATGGAAACCCGTTGCCTGGTGGTTTTGTACACTCCCTGACCAGGCGGCAGGCCGCGGAAGGACGAAGCCCGCCGCAGCGTAAATATTTTGCGAGTTTTGGATCGGCCGGTTAATCGGGAAGGCCGGAAGGCGGCCGCGTGGGCAATGCGGCGTAGGCCAGGCGGTCCATCAGACTTTCCCCCGGGCCCTCCAACCCGAATTTTTTCCTAAGCTTGCCGCGATAAAAATCCACGGAGCGTTTGGAAATATTCATGGCTTCCGCTATGGCCTGGCTGGTTTCTCCATTGCGGACAAGCCAAGCGACTTCCAGTTCCTTGCTCGTTAGTTCGGGCATGGGGTCCTGGATGTGGCCCGAAACATGGGAAAGCAGGGCGGCCATGTTGGACCTGAGCACGCTGACCAAGGCCGTCTGCTCCACGTCCTGGCACGCATCAAGCAGCCGGTCCAGATAGGGCAGGGCCATGCTTTCCAAGGTCAGGCGAAGATATTGCTGCAGCATTGGCACGGCGTTTCCGGCTATGAGGGAGGCCTTTTTCAGCTTTTCATTGATCTCTTCCAGTTTGCGGGTCTGAACGGATAATGATTGATCTTTTTCCTCAAGGGCTTGCTCGGAATTTTTCCGGTGGGTGATGTCGCGATACATTCCATGAAGGCCCAAGGCCTTGCCTGTTTTGTCTCTCAGCACGGCGCCTGTCACTTCCGCCCATTTAAAAGACCCGTCCTTGCACTTGACTTCCGCTTCAAAACTGACGGATTCCCGGCCCGCCGGTCTTTCCGACCGGGAGTATTTCAGGAGCGTCCCGAAATTCTCGGTGACGACGTTCAGAGACCGCCCGGTAAACATGTCTTTGGGCAAAAGGGCGATGGCTTCCCCGGGGGTAAAGCCGGTAAAATTGGCAAGGGAGGGGCTGACGTAGGCCATGCGCAGTTCAAGGTCGCACTTCCAGGAGACGTCCGTGGTCTTCTCCACCAGGGTCCGATAGTGCTTTTCAACGGCGGCCAGCCCCTTGTTGGCGATTTCATACCTTGCAATTTCCGCTTCAAGCTCTTTGATGCGGGCGCTTAATTGTTCTTCCGTCTCACGATGCTTCATGGAATCAAGATCCCTTCAACTTAGCGAACTTGAAAATACTTGCTATGACTTTATCCGTACAGCGATGTTAAGTATTGCGTCAGGTTTTTCCCCGGAGGGACGAACCCCAATTTTTTTCTGATTTTAGCTCGATAAAAATCCACGGATCGTTTTGGGATGTCTAAAAGTTGGGAAATGTCCCGGCTTGTGCATCCAATGCTGACCAAACGGGCAATTTCGGACTCTTTGGCATTGAGCGACTCGGCCAGACCGTCGTTCCGGCCGGGCATGTAATCTTCAAAGTCCGACAAGCATGACGCAACAAAATCCATGCAGATTTTCTGGTTTTTGTTCAATGCAGTCTTCTGAAAACTCTCTATATACGGTCTCGAAAGACGGCTGATAAGCCGCGCCATTTTCGTCTTGTATTCTTTGGCGTTGGCTTCGGCCTCCTCGGTAAGCATGGCGATGGCCTTGTTGGTTTCTTCCAGTTCAAGGACCTTGGCGGCTAAGGCCTTGTCCGCCGCCTGCATAATTTTTACATTGTTTTTGTGCTGAGTGATGTCTCGGGCTATGCCGTGAATGCTTTCAGGCTTTCCGTCTTTGTCCAAATTAATTGTCCCTGCGCACTCCACCCATTTGGCGGCCCCGTCCTTGCACAGGCATTCCAACTCCAGGCAAAAATGCCTGAACCGTTCTTTGCCACCTGCATCGCGCCTGTGGATTTCCTCTTTGACCAGCTTAAGGGAACTTGGCGTAAAGGTGTCCTCCGGCCCCATGGCCACGGCTTCCTCCGGCGTGTATCCCCGCAACTGATAAACCGATGGGCTAAAATAGCTAAAGCGCAGATTCCTGTCCGCAGACCATATGACGTCCGTGGAATTTTCCACCAAAAGGCGATACTCTTCCTGGGCAGTCCTCAGCTTTTCGTTCAATGCTTTTTGTTCCAGCAACTTGTTTTCCAAGGCCAGAACCCGCTCTTCCAGTTTTCTGCGGCTAGGTTCCAAAGGCATCTGCAATCTCCTGGAGCAGGCTTATTGATGGAATGTCGTCCACATAAGACGTATACGAATGGAAGTGAAGCCGGCCAGGCGCTATTCATTGAAAAAATACCGCGGTGCGTAACATCCTAAATAGACGGAATATACATAGCATGAACCATTTTACGGGTCAACACTGCTTACAAAAAGTTTTTGCAGTAAATAATTGAATTGAGTTAACCGTTTATCATGCCGTTCAATGGAGCTTTCTTTTGTTTATTACTTTATAAAAAAACACTAAAAATGTAAATCAAATGATTGTGGTCTTCCGGTATATATGAAGTTATGAAATTGTTCACACTGTTTCTTCGGAAACGCGCCTTGGATACTTGGCTAAATGGCTTAATATTTTAAATACAGCATGTTGAAATTATCAAAGCAAATCAAAACAGAGTGATTATGACGCCTTTGAACAACCAGTCAGACTACTGGAATGCCTCGCAGGGAACAGCCGATTTTCCCGCCCCGTGGACTTTCAAACATTGACGCCCCTGATTGATTTCCATGCAAACATCAACTTGCCTTTCCGTTCAACCAAAAATTGAACAATGCAAAATTGAAACCTGTTGACAGCATAAGCTGATCCGGTAATTATCGGCAGGCCAGTCAGCTCGGCATCCACCAGAATCCATATTTGTCGCCAAAGGCTGCTATGACCGCAAAAACAAACAAGCCCATGGGCAAGGCCGCAGTGATGGAAGCCATCCTGGAGGCTTCCACCGCTCTCTTCGCCGAAAAAGGCATTGCAGCCGTTTCCTGGCGGGATATCGCGGCCAAGGCGAATGTGAATCCCGGCCTGATTCACAGGCATTTCAGGACCAAGGAAAACATTCGCCTGCAGGTTCAGGACCGGCTTATGGAAGAGATCAATAAAGACATCGGCGAGCCGGGCGATCCCGAAGAGGCCCTGGTAAACGGCGTTTTGGCGCTCAGAAAAAACGACGCCTTTTGGAAAGTCATGGCCCGCACCCTTCTGGACGGGAAATTTGAAGGCGATGTGCAGACTTCTTTTCCTTTTTTGCGGAAAATGGTGGACTCTCTGAACAAAGCGCAGGACGCCGGGACCATTGAATCCAGGGTCGATCCCACCATGCTTGTGGCAGGCGGGACCGCCATGGCGCTTGGCTTGCTTCTTTTTGAAAAATACATCCTGCCGGCCACAGGCCTGGATGCGGCCCCTCCCGAAGAAACCCAGGATGCGATTTTAAACGCCTTCCTGGAAGCCCTTCTCAAGTAAATAATCATTTTATTATCCGCAAGCCGAAAAATAATTGATACTCCTGGGATCAAAAGGTATGCTTGGTCTTCCTGTTAGGTTTTGCTTTCGCCCATCGCGGGATAAGGAGGCGCCCTATGCTGACCGGCATCCATGTCCTGCTCACCTAAATTGTCTCCAACTGCTACTGGGCCACGGACCAGGAGGATGCAAAACTCTGGCTGAACCCCATCAAGACGTTGGTGGACGACCTCAGCGTAAGCGACGACGTCTTTCATAGTAACAACTGACTGCAAGAGGGGGTTGATTATGCGGGAGCTTCACGACGACAGGCATTATCTCACGCGGCTTCGGGAGATGATCGTCAAGATGCAAAAATCCGGAAACATGTGGGACGGCGCCCGGTTCATCACGGCCGAGGTTCCTTTGGATCCGAAAAACGTCCGGGAAATCCTGCCCCTGGGCATGAAGCCTGCGGACCCGGAGTCCGGCATGTTGTTTATCGTGGACTACCCCAAGACTTCCTTTGACGTGGCCTACAAGGAGGCGGCCCTGCTGGTGAACGTAAAAACCCCGCTGGGCAAGGGCGTGCATTGCTGCTGGATGGTGGTGGACGACGAGACCGCCCTGATTTACGGCCGCGAGAGCCTGGGGTATCCCAAAAAGATGGCCGACTTTGAGTTCCAGGAGGACGGGGACGCGGTTTTCGGCTCCATCACCCGCCGGGGCGTGACCGCCCTGACCCTGGAAGGCGTCAAGGGTGAAGCCCAGGAGAATCCCGCGCCGTTATTCGCCAAAAAGACCTTTAACGTGGGCGGCCCGGGGCAGATGCTGGGCATCAACCCCGTTTGGCTGTTCAAGCCCCAGGAAGTCATTCGTGAATCCTACGACCTGGACGTGACCGTGACGGTGGAGTGGTCCGAGTACGACCCCCTGGCGGCCCTGATTGCCGGACCTGCATCCTCCGGCCGGTTTGTGGTCATGGACATCCCCGGCTCGGACTACATGTTCCCCGTGGGTTTCGCCGGCCTCAAATTTTTCATCAACACCCACGCCCTGCGGTTTAGGTAGCCATGTTGTAAAAATATATTCGCCGGGAACGCTTGAAGGCCCTCCCGGCGAGACGCTAATAGTTTTTCAATTGGACGGCGCCGGGATTGCCGCTCCCCACGTATCCTATGCATTGCATGGTGCAGCCGCCGGTGCAGCCCGTGCAACGGTACGACCCTTTGTATGCCGGGGCGCCGTAGCCGTAGCCGGGCTTGTTGGGTGAAGACTTGCTCATGGCGGCGATCCTCTCCTCGAGGGCCTTTTTGACCTTGGGGCTGGAGTCCTTAACCAGAAGAGCCAGGATCTCTATGGTCGAGGATGGATTTTTTATAACAGCCGCGCGGACGTTTTCGTCCGGGTCTTTGGCCAGCTTTTTCAAGGCGGCCTCACCAGTATTCTCGTTGGAAGCCTCAGCGAGGCGCGTTTTGCTGTCTTGCATGGGGTCGGCGCCGCCCGATTGCCCACTCCTCAGGCTTTGTTCCGTATCTTTATGATAGGCCAAGGTCCTCTGGGCTGCGTCGCGAACCGTAGAAGACGAGTCCTTGCACAGGGCCGCGATCACGTCCTGTGGGGTCTTGAGCTTTTGCGCCACCTTTTTGCGGACGTTGCCGTTGGGGTCTAAGGCCAGTTTCCGCAGAACATCCTCCGGCGTATACCAGTTGTTCGCCACTTCCACACGGACCCACAAATAGGGATGGGAGGCCATTGTTGTCAAAAGCTCCGGGTCCTGGGTTTTTTTCGCCCTTTCCCTGTCTTCTCCATAAAGAGCGCGTATCACCAGACTGCTTTCGTCTTTGACCAGGAAGTTTTTCACATGGACGGGCAGGTTTTTGTTGGCCGCCGTGCAAGCGCGGACGTATTCGTTTTGGTCCTTTGCCAGATACTCCAATACCTGGTCCGAAGCCTGAGCGCTTCTCGCAGCCTGCTTCCGAATTTCCACATTGGAGGATTGGGCCATGGCCTGAACCTGGGTTGCGTTGGTTTTTCCGTCCTTGTCCCGGTCTATCAGAGCTTCCAAAGCGTCCTCGCGAACGTCTTTTACCGGGTCTTTCGCCAAAGCCAACAACGTTTCAAAGGGCGTTCCCGGCTGCGCCGCAACCCCCTTCCGGACGCTATCCGTCTTGTCCCGCGCCAGCATGGCCAGTATGCCGGGGGATACATCCTTATTATAGGCCACCGAAAACCTGATGGCTTCATCGGAGGATTGGGCCAATCGCCGCATCAGAGCGTCATCCTGGGTATATTCGGCAATGGTCCTGCGGACAGGCCATGGGGTGTTTTCATCTTGAGCGATCTGAAGCAGGCTTTCCCGGGGCGTCCCAGGATTGCGGATGGCCTGAATGCGGATATACTCGTTTTCGTCCCTGACCAGCTTAAGCAGGGCCTTGGACGGGGTGTGGGGATTTTCCGCCGCCTTAAAGCGCACTTTGCTGCTCGGATGATTGGCGAGTTTGGAAAGAAGCCGCGGGTCGGTGGTTTGGCTTGCTTGTTGTCTGGCGGCTTCAATCGTTTGGGCGCTTGCCGCGGGTCTTGCCGTATGCGTCGTTGCAGTCTGGGAGGTTGCGCACCCGCCCACGTACAGGGAGGCGCCCACAATGGCGCCGCAAACCACCATGGTGCGCCCCATATGGGCCAGTTCGCCCTTGAAAGCCTGCATTTCATCCGCCGTGACGATGAAGCATTTTTTATTGTCCGACGCATTGGTTTGCATAACTTTCGCCAGTTTCGATTCTTCATCAAATTTTTTCCTCATATCCCTCTCCATATCCAGCCATCGGGAACGAGAAAACGTCCCCGGAAATCGCAAGCGCCCTCTGTTTTATCGCTGACCCAAAGACACCGTCATCCCCGCAAGAGCGATCCGTTTTTTCAGGATCGTTCGCAAGCGGGGACACAGCGTTATTTTTAGGTCGGCGTTGAAACGCAATTGCTTGATTGAGCCAAACCTGGCGTCATGCAGCGCCGCCCGACGGCATCTAAAACCTCGGCCTGAATTGGTCTGCATAGTTATCCCCCACGTATGCGATGCATTGCATGATGCATCCGCACGTGCAAGCGCTTGTGCAGCCTATGCAGCCAGTACACTGCAACAAGTCCCGGTCATGGCTATTGTACCTGATCCGCGCCAGCTCTTCCTCCCGATGTTCCAGAAACCATTGAACCTCTTTATTGGGATCGTCCTCCAACAGTTCCAGGACCCTCTCCGTGGAGGAGGGATTGATTGCAACGGCCGACCTGACCTCATAATCCGGGTCTATAGCCAGGGTGATAAGGACCGCCTCGTTTGTATTGGAATTACCCGCCTGCTTCAACCGCTCCTCTGAGTCGGAGGCGGCGGGCGCCCCGTTTTTCCTCACGAATTCGCGCTTTTTCTCTTCAGCGGCCCGGTTTTTTTCTTTAGCGATTCTTTTTTGTTCTTGATCTTCCAAATACTTTTTCTCTCTGGCGATTCTTTCCTTTTTCCGTCTTTCCTCGTCCGCAATTCCTTCTGCAATGGTTTGCCGCGCCAGGTTTCGAACTTTCGGGTTGGAATCCCGGCTTAAAATCTCAAGGCATTCTTCCGGGACGCTCCCGGATGTCGCCAGATCCATGCGGACTGAATCAACGGGGTCGACAGCCAGTTTTAACAAGGACTCATGGGGCGTATGACTGTTTTTTGCGACCGTACTTCGCACGGCGTGGCTTTGGTGGGTGGCCATCCCTCTCAAATAGTTTTCATCACGGGAGAATTCCGCTTTTCTCAAGTCCTCCCGGTACAAGCCTTCTTGTACTGACCAACTTTGATCTTTTTCAAGGACGCTCCTTAAATAGGGCGACAGGTTTTTGTTTCCGGCCGCTTCCCCGCGCACCCATTCGTCCTGATCCCTGACCGAAATTGTTAGAACGTGGTCCTTAGCCCGGTTGCTTCCGGCCGCAATCTTGCGGACTTCCTTTTTGGGAGATTCGGCCATGACAAGGAGCAGGGATTCAGGCAAATTTCCTCTCCCATCAAGGACGTGAAGACAGTGTATTGCCGTATCCCGAACCCGCTCGACCGGATCATTAACCAGAACCAGCCATGTCTTGTATGGGACGGCGACCTTCGAGGCGAGAGTCTCTCTGACATCATCCTCTTTGTCGTTGACAAGGGCTTTCAGGGCGTCGGCGGGAAGGTTTTGTTTCAAGGCGGCCTTGCACCTGATGTTAAGGTCCGGAGACGCGGCCATTTGCCGGATTAGAGTCTCGTTGTTCGTGTAGTCGGCGATATCCTCACGGATGGCCTCGCTCACGTTCTGGTCCCAGAGCATTTGGGATAGC
Source organism: Desulfatibacillum aliphaticivorans DSM 15576 (assembly GCF_000429905.1). Taxonomy (NCBI): domain Bacteria; kingdom Pseudomonadati; phylum Thermodesulfobacteriota; class Desulfobacteria; order Desulfobacterales; family Desulfatibacillaceae; genus Desulfatibacillum; species Desulfatibacillum aliphaticivorans. The sequence continues at coordinate 93,375 of NZ_KE386983.1, forward strand.
TGGTCCGTGGGTGTGTTGGGGTTATGGATGGCCTTGACCCGGACCAGGCCGTCTTCGTCCGCCGCCAGCTTCAAAAGGGCCTGGGGCGGTGTGTGGGGGTTGGCCGCCGCCTCCATTCGAATTTCATAGTTCGAACTTTTTGAAAGTTTGGATAGCAGCTTGGGATCGGCGGCTTGGCGGGCTTCTTGTTTGGCGATTTTGATTTGTTGAATTTCGGCGTTTGTTTTTGGCCGGTATTTTGCCTCGGTCTGGGAGGCGGAGGTATATGCCGGCTTGGACGCTGGCTGGGAGGATGCGCACCCTCCCACATATAGAGACGCGCCCACAATGGCGCCGCAAACGACCATGGTGCGCCCCATGCGGGCCAAATCGCCTTTATAGGCCTGGATTTCCTCGGCCGTGACAATCAGGCATTTCTTTGGTTCAGAATCATTTGTATTTGGAATAGTATTTAAATCAATCTTTTTGATTTTCATTTAAAGGCATAATCCCTTTCCATTTTGTGAATTATTTTGATCCGTCAAAGCCCACAAGCCCGCCTCGGTCCCCAAAGACCAGAAAAGCTCCTCCAGGCAGGTTTTGGCTGTGGCGCAGGCGATTTTGTGCGTGTACGCCCGCACTTGTTGGGAAGCCAGGGCCTTTCCCTCCGTCCCGATGTATCCGATGGGGCAGCCGCCCCCGCAAAGATACCGGTACGCACATTCCCTGCACTGGGGCCTGGCATCCACGTCGATGATTTTCGCCATGTTTTTGAGCACATCCAGGCGCGGAAAGTCGTCTTTTATAATGTCTCCGGTCTCGTATGCCGGGTTATTGACCAGGTAGATGCAGGAAAAAATTTTTCCGCTCACGCTGATCACCGGGGTGCAACCCCTGGGGGCTCCGCAGTTCAGGGTGTTGCGATAGCCCGGAACCAGACGCCGGGAGAATTCGCTGAAGGGAAACAGGTTCTCCACCGGCCAGATTTGGGAATGGTATACCTCGCGCAATCCCTGGGCGTAGATTCGCGGGTCCGGGCGCATGGCCCGTTCAAACACGCTTCCGTCCGAGTCCACCGCGTTCAGGGGAACATAAGCGCAGGCCGAGCCGCCGAGATTTTTATGCACACGGGCCGTCTCGACCATGAGCTCCTGATTGCGGCTGACCACCGTGGTTCTGAGCGCAATGTTGATTCCGGCGCCGGCGACTTTTTCAATATGACGCGCCGTAAAAGCAAAGCTGCCGCCCCCGCCCCGCAAAGGCCGCAGGGCGTTATGAATATCCTCGGGGCCGTCCACGTCCACCAGCACGGTCATGGCGTAATCCTTGGCCCGGCTGATGAAGTCATCAGGCAGGATGCTCAGGTTGGTGGTGATGTGGTAATGAAAGTTGATCTCCGGGAATTTGAGCTTAAGCGAGTTTTCGCAATGCTCCATGACCTCCACGGCCAAAGGCCAGTTGAGCAAAGGCTCTCCCCCGAAAAACACCAGGTTCAAAAATCCGCCGGGGCTCAGGCTGGACGCAAAGGTCTCCACGGCCTGGAATGCGGTTTCCCGGGACATCATGGGATCGCCCGGGCCGTGATAGGTTTCCCGGCCGTTCAGGCAGTACACGCAGGCCTGGTTGCAGGCCTGGGACAAAAGCAGGTAGACGTTTAATTCCGTCCTGAAAAGGTCCCGGCCCGGACGGCACGCCTCGCAGCAGGCGGTCTTGCAATCCTCCTGGCCGTCCTCCACAATCAAATGATGCCGCACAAAGAAATCGAACAAGTCCCAGGGGCAGAGGTTTTCCTGCGGGCAGAAAAACGGCTCGTTTTGTTTTAGCTTATCCAGGATCTGGATGACTTCGGAGCCGCCCATGGGAAAATAGGCGGGATTGACGTTCTGCGGGTTGAAAAAAATGCGTTCGCTTCCCCTGGACAGGGTTTCAATGCGGGGCGCCACGCGCCATGCGCGGCCGGTGTAATCCAGATTCATGAGGACTGCAAACCTATCTATATTATCAGAAATTTAAGGTAGTTGATCTTGTTAAAATCAAGATGGTTTAACTGACAATATACCCAAAGCCTGATTGCTTCAAGTGAATATCATGTTAACGAAAGGCATGGGAATGACCTGGGATTCTAAACCCGCTCCCGTGCTTTGCGTGAGAAGCATTATATAAGTATTTGAAATCATATTGGTTGGTGTGGTTGCCTTTGCGGGTTAAGGACGCTGGATCCCCGTTTCCGCCATTGCATCATGGTGATTGCAAAACTGCCGCAATCACCATGCCTTCATGGCTGCACGGGGATGACGGAGAACTGAGGCTTTAGCAGTCAAAAAGGAAGGCCCCGGTTTTCTATTTGTTTTTTGCGTGAAAATCGTAATAAGCCGTCACCTTGGCCATGGCGTTAATGCCCCGGGCCATGCCTTCGTATACGGGAATGCCCGCGTCCAGGAGGATTTTTTCCATCACGGGCGCCCAACTGCGTATTTTTTCCGAAGGCATGTATTGCCTCCAGGTGGCGATAAACGGCTTGCCGCCCAGATGCTTGACGCCTTCTTCCGCCACGTACCGCGTGAGGGTCTCAATGTACCCGCCGCCTTCCTCCTTGTTGAAGAGCCAATCCAGGGGAATGGACATAAGGACGTTGTCGATTTCGTCGCTTTCGGCCATGAGTTTGAAAATTTTGCCCATGACGTCAAAGTCAAAATAGGCGATCATGGCGTCGATGGGGTTGCGGATGATGGTGCCTGCCGGAGGGATGATCTCCCGCAATTTACCCAGCAAGTCCTCGGAGAAATCAGGCAGCGCCAAATTCAGCTTGGCGCAGTTGTCCGCCACAGACACCCCGGCGCCGCCTCCGTAACCCAAAACGGCCGTTCTCGGCCCTTTGGTTTCGGGCAAATAATGGAAAGCCATGGCGACTTCGGCCAGTTCCTCCACGGACTCCATCAGCACACAGCCGGTCTGGCGGAAAAAGGAATGCCAGATTTTGGGGCCGCCCGCCAAGGCGCCGGTATGGGAGGACACGGCCTGAGCGCCGGTTTCGCTCAAGCCGCCTTTATAAATAAGAATGGGCTTTTTCTTGTTGGTTTTCTCGGCCAGTTTTAGAAAACGGCGGCCGTTCTTCAGGCCTTCCAGATACATGGTTATGATTTCGGTCTCGTCGTCCCCGGCCAGATAATCCAGAAAATCCGCGCTTTCCACGGTCAGGGCGTTGCCGTAGCTCACCACCTTGTTAAATCCGATGCCGTACCGGCCTGTGGCGTAATGGGTGATCTCCTGGGCGTTGCCTCCGCTTTGGCTGATGAGCGCGATGGGGCCGGATTTTTTTGAGGCCATCTGCCACGTGAGCATGCGTCTGTTGGGCACGTAAAAGCCCATGCAATTGGGGCCGATAACCCGCAATCCCCCCTCCACTGCAATTTGCTTCATTTCCTTTTGCAGACGGACGCCTTCCTCCTCGCCCGATTCCTTGAAACCCGCGGTGAATATGTGCACGGCTTTATTGCCCGTGGCCACGCATTCCCGCAGAACTCCCGGAACCACCCGGGCGGGCACGGAAACAATCACAAGATCCACTTTTTCAGGCAAGGCGGTGAGGTTGGGGTAGGCTTTGTGACCGTAAATTTCATCCAGTTTGGGATTGATGGGGTACAGCCTGCCCTTGAAGCCAAACAGATGCATGCACCCGAACATGCCGGCGAACCCGCTGATGTTCGGCTTGGTTGCCCCGACAACGGCCACGGACTCCGCATTGAACGCCCTATGCAAGGCCTGGCGGGTTTCCTGTATCCATTGCTCCTGTTCTTCTTCGCTTAAAGCCGGGCCGATGGGTGCGTCGGCGTTTTCGCCCAGAACCACCAGGGCGTCCACGGCCTTGACCTTGCCGTCCGGCGTGACGATCAAGGGGTTGATGTCCACCTCCTTGATCTCCGGATGCTCCAGGCCAAGCCGGGCCAAGCCTAAAAGCGTTTGTTTCAAGGCGTCCCGATCCGCCTTTTCTTCGCCGCGAAAAGCGCCCAGGAGCTTGCTGCTTTTGATCTCGTCCAGCATGACCTCCGCCTGCGTTTCCGAAAAAGGAGCAATACGAAATGTCGCGTCGCCCAAGGCTTCCGTAAACACGCCGCCCAGGCCGAACATCACGGTAGGGCCGAACTGAGGGTCCCGGACCAAGCCTGCCGCGAACTCCCTTTTTCCTTCCACCAGGGGCTGGATCAGGCAGCCTTCCCAGTCCTCGCCGGCGGCTTCCTTGATCTGCCTATACGCCTGGATGACCTCAAAATCCGACCGCAGATTGACCTTCACCAAGCCCCTTTCGGTTTTGTGCGTCAACCTGGCGCCATGGCCTTTCAACACCACAGGAAAGCCTATCTTTTGAGCCTGGGACGCGGCATCATCCTCTTCCGTGACTATGGCCTCCTCCACCACGGGAATGCCGTAAGCGCTCAGCAAAATCTTGGATTCCGCCTCGGTCAGGGAGGCTCTTTCTTCCTTTTTTACGCAATCAAGCAGTTCGGCGACGTTTAACATAATCTCTCTTGGTTCTCCTGTCTTACTTAGAAAGGCGACTATTCCAAGCGCGTGAGCGCTTCGGTGATAAGCTGCTGGGCGAGCCCCAGGGTTCCGATTTTTAGCTTGTGGTTGTTTTCTTCGTCATTCTTGCAATCTTCCAACTGAACCACGCCCACAACCAAGCCCCAGATGATATCCGCCAGCGCGTAGACGTCCACCTTTTTCAAAAGGCCCATTTCCATGCCCTGGGTCAGCATGCTGCGGCATAATATGACGTTGTTTCGGCCTTTTTCATCCAAGGCGGAGCGGATTTCCGGTTTAAAGTCCCCCAAAAGATCCTTTTGCTGGAACAATTGCAGCACCCGAAAAGTCTCCGGGCTGGACTCGTAAGCATTGTAATAGGCGTGGAAAATTCCCAAAACCAGGTCCCGGCCGTCCTGGATTTTTCCTGAATTCAGGTTCTTTTCCAGTTTTTTCAGGTGAACCCGGATTTCAGCGATCAACGGCAGAATGAGGCTGAGGATGAGGTCGTCCTTGCTCTTGAAATAAAGATATATGGTGGGTTTGGTGATTTCCGCCGCCATGGCGATTTCGTCCATGGTGGATTTTAAATATCCCTTGGACGCAAAAACCGTCCGGGCCGCGTCCAGGATGCTCTGGATGCGTTGCTGCTTTTCCCGCTCCTTGCGTTGGCGGCAGATGGATTTGTGTTGGTTTTGCTTGTCCATGGACGGCTTCCTTAATTGGCTGACTTGCTTCCGTTAACCATTGGTTAAGTACATTACTGATAGTAAAGTTTCCTGTCAATGGGTAATTAATACGGGTGTGAAAAATAATCAAAAACGAATATACGGGCCTGGGATTTGAAGTTGGGAAAGGCCGGTGGGTGTAGAGCATAGGTGGTATGAGCGTTTTGTGAATTCCGGAAGGGCGTTTTTTTGAAGTCTATTTGATTTCAGATGGTTATATATGCATTCCCACGCGCAGCATGGGAACGAGAAGCCGGGTGGGCAAGGGTTGCGGAAACAATGCCGCCGCCCCCCCGTGGGCGCCCCCTTTTGTCGGGCGCCCCAGGCAGCGTTGTTTGCCGCCTGGGTTCGTTAGAACTCAAGGCGCGACCGGAAAAAATTGTAGAAACCGGGGAAGTCCGGCGGGCGAAAATGCTTTTTGGAACCGCTTATATGCAGTCGCGCGGTCTCCGCTCAGGTAGCAGCGGGGTTCCCGCGCATATAACCTAATCCGGCAGATTTTCCATGAGAAAGCGGACGGAGTTGCCGCCCATGACCTTGGCGATTTCGGCGTCGGTAAAGCCATTGTCCATCATGGTCTGGGTGAGGATGGCCAGTTCGGACGCGTCAAACCGGGTGGTCACGCTGCCGTCGTAATCCGAGCCCAAGGCCACATGATCCACGCCGACCAGGTCAATGGCGTATCGGATGGATTTGACCACGCCTTCCGGGGTAGTGTCGCACACGGCGTCCCAATATCCGATGCCGATGATTCCGCCTTTGTCGGCGATTTTCTTCATGAGCGCGTCCTGGAAATTGCGCTTCTTGGGACAGACGCCGTAAATGCCGGTATGGGAGACCACCACGGGTCGGGTCGCCATTGCCAGGACGTCTTCAGCGACCTGGGGCGAGGAGTGGGCCAGGTCGATGATCATGTTCAACTCTTCGCATTTTCGAACCACGTCCCGGCCAAAGGGTGTGAGTCCGCTGCTGGACACCCCGTGCAAGGATCCCCCCACTTCGTTGTCAAAAAAATGAAGCAGGCCGATCATGCGGTATCCGGCGTCATAAAGCGCCTGGACGTTTTTCAGCTTGTTTTCCAGGGCGTGGCAACCCTCCAGGCCGATGAGACTGGCCGTGGGAGGCGTTTTATCGGCCGCCAGGGCGTCTTTACGAGCCGCCAAAGCCTTTTCCAGATCCTTTTTCGTGCGCACGATCATGACTTCTTCGGGCTTTTCAGCCTGGAAATCATGCAGCTTTTTGGCTTGGTACAAAGCCCGGGCCAAAAGGCTGTCGCGGGCTTCCTTGGGCCAGCCCTGAGCCCAGGCCAGCAAGGTGATGTTGTCCGATTCCCCGGTGTTGGAGTCGTAGTTCTGCCCGGAAGGGGATTTGGTGACCACCGTAAACATCTGAACGGAGACGTTGCCCTCCCGCAAACGGGGGAAGTCCACGTGTCCGTTGGAGGACCGCTTGAGCAGGTTCTTTTCCCATAAAAGAGCGTCGCAGTGCCAATCCATGACGGTCAGGGCGTTGTGCATCATTTGCGCATCCCGGCTGATCTCGTAAGGAGCGTGGGACTCCACCTTGTTCATCACCCTGCCCATGGCTCCTGTGCGCCCGGCGTAAACTGCGGCGGAGCATAGTACAACGGCCATAACAAGGACGGAAATCAACGTAATTTTGATAAGTTTCAGCAATGCGAGCCCTCCTGTGGGATTGGAATTGCAGTGAATTTTCAGGGTTTTTTCAAGGCCTGGAAAAATGACAAGCGCCCAAACAATGACGAAAACCGGACTGAAGGTCAAGCAAAGAATGGAGGGGCGCTGAAAAGGAGGGGCCGGCGTTTAATTTTCATCCTGGCTTTTCCTGGAATCGTTGCTATTGTATAAAAATACTCCGGCCTGGAAAGAGTTATTCCAACTGCTGTTCCGGCCCCGAATATTTACGTTCGTGTAAATTATCGGATGACAGCGCCTTGTAAGCGGGTTATGCTTGTGATAGAATGATTGCTCGGTTTTTTACGAACCCAACCAACTATATAACCAGGAGAGAATATGGAAAAACCAACGCCATTCAAGCCAGGGTGTTTGCCGGCGTTAATCGGCAGCCTGCCTGTGAAGGACCACGAAGAGGCGGTGGATCTGGTGGCGGGGCACACCCCGGACGTCCCCATTTGGATACAACTCCCCATGTATCGCCAGGAAGGCATGCTGAACCAGTTTGTGCCGGGCGTTCCCGGTCTGGTGGACACGGGCGAAAAGGTGTACGTGGATACCAGCAGCCAGGAGTTCGAAGAAGGACTCATGGCTTTTTACGAAGAATACCTGGCCGTAACGGAAGCGGGCCTGCCCTTGGAGGAATCCCGCTTCGCCATGAAGCCGGAGCACGCCCCCGGCTTTTTCGCGTTGAAAAACCGTTTGGAGACGGCCTGGCCCCAGGAGTTTTCGGCGATTAAAGGCCAGGTGACCGGCCCTTTTACTTTGGCGACCACGCTGATGGATCAGGACGGCCGGGCCGCTTTATACGACGATCGGCTGCGGGACGTGGTGGTGAAGATTCTGGCGCTCAAGGCCCGGTGGCAGGCCAAGGTGCTGGGCGCTTTCGGCAAGCAGGTGTTGATATTCCTTGACGAGCCGGCTCTCGCCGGATTCGGCTCCTCGGCCTTTTTAAGCGTGACCAAGGAGGACATCGCCGCCCTGTTTGAAGAGATCATGGAAGCCATCCACCAGGAAGGTGCCTTGGTGGGCGTGCACATTTGCGCCAACTCGGACTGGTCTCTTGTCCTGGACTCTCCGGCCGACATTGTGAGCTTTGACCAGTATGAAGTGTTTGAACAGTTCGTCATGTATAAAGATGATTTAAAGGCCTTTTTTGACGCCGGCAAGATCGTCGCCTGGGGAATCGTCCCCACCATTGACAAGGAACTTATTATGGGCGAGTTCGCCGAGTCCCTGGAGGCCAGATGGCAAACGGACATGAAACAGGTGGAAGCCCTGGGAATTGACCGGGCGACCCTGCTTTCCCAATCCCTCATAACCCCGTCCTGCGGCACGGGTTCTCTGGACCCGGAGGCTTCCCTCCGCGTGTTGGAACTCACCCAGGAAGTTTCCAACATGATTCGTTACAAGGAGCAACTTTAATGACAGCAGCAGCCAAATTTACCGGCGACACCAAATATGTTCTCGACGAAGAACTCGCAAAAATAGTCAACATCTCCATGGCGCTTGAAATGCCCCTGCTTTTGAAAGGCGAGCCCGGAACCGGCAAGACCATGCTGGCCCACGCCATTGCAAACGCCCTGAAGATGCCGCTCCTGGTGCTGAACGTCAAGTCCAGCATGAAGCTCGTGGAGTGCCTGTACCAGTACGACACCCTGACCCGCCTGAACGACAGCCGGTTCGGCGACTCCAGCAGGGACGTATCCAACATCGAGGAATATATCAAGATGGGCAAGATCGGCCAGGCTTTTACGGCGGAGGAACGCACCATCCTTTTGATCGACGAGATCGACAAGGCCGACACGGACTTCCAGGACGACATGCTGGACGTTCTGGACCAGATGGAATTCGACATCATCGAAATCGACAAGACCATCCCGGCCAAGAACAGGCCGGTCATGATCATCACGTCCAACGCCAAAAAGGACCTTTCCGATCCTTTCCTGGGCCGGTGCAACTTCCATCACATCGCCTTTCCCGATCCCAAAATGATGCGGAAAATCATCAAGGTGCATTTTCCCCAATTGAGCGACAGCCTGATGGAAATGGCCGTGGACACCTTTTATCGCCTGAGGGAGCTGGACGGCATTGAAAAGAAGCCGGCCACCCGCGAACTCATCAACTGGGTGCGGGCTTTGCAAGCGGACCCGGATTTCGAGCCTAAGAAAAAAATGAGCGATGTGCCTTACCTGGGCGTCCTGTTCAAGAAAAGCGGCGATTACGAACGGGCGGTTAATGCGTCCAACCGCCGCAGGATGTATTAAAATATGTTCGTTCCTTTTTTCTATATATTAAGAGAGGCCGGAGTTCCGGTCAGCCCCACGGCTTTCCTGACTCTCCAGAAGGCCCTGCGCATGGGCCTTATCACCTCCATCGACGATTTTTACACCTCGGCCCGGGCCATTCTGGTGAAAAGCGAGCGGTACTTTGACGTGTTCGACCAGGCTTTCGCCCATCATTTTGAAGGGGCGGAGATGCCGGAAAACGCGGGCGTGGAAATCGACGACTTCCTCCGAAATCTGCTGGAAGACTGGCTGAGCGATCCTGAAACCGTGGCCGAAGCCTTGGGCATCAGCGAGGAAGAGGCCGCCAAGCTCTCTCCCGAAGAGCTGCTGGAGTACTTCAAGGAGCGCCTCAAAGACCAGGACGGCCGCCACGACGGCGGCAACAAGTGGATCGGTACGGGCGGAACCAGCCCCGTGGGCCACTCGGGCGTCCATCCCGGCGGCATGCGCGTCGGGGGGGTGTCCCGGAACAAGTCCGCGGTCAAGGTGGCCATGGAGCGCCGGTACAGGGACTACAGCCACCAGGGCCCTCTGCGCGAGGCCCTCATGGGCGAGGCCCTGAAACGCCTGCGTCATATGATCCCCGTAGGCCCCAAGGATCATGTCAACGTGGATGAAACCATCTACCAGACCACCCGGAACGGCGGGGAAATCGACATTATTTTCGAACGCAGCATCAAGGACCGCCTTAAGGTTATCCTGTTGATCGATAACGGGGGCTGGTCCATGGACCCCTACATTCCCGTGGTCCAGACCTTGTTCGATTACGCCCGTGCCCAGTTCAAGGACATCAAAACCTATTTCTTCCACAACACCATTTACAGCGCGGTGTGGGAGGACCCCACCAGGCGCTTGAAGCCCGTGAGGGTGCGGGAGTTCACCCGCTTCGACCCGGACACCCGGCTCATCATTATTGGAGACGCCAGCATGGCGCCCTATGAATTGATGGCCGCGGATGGCTCCTTGTACGTGGACGAACGCAGCGGCCTTGCCTCGGTAGAGCAATTGAAGTTTTTAGCAGAGACGTTTAAACATAATTGCTGGTTTAATCCGGTGCCCAGCCGCATGTGGCGATATACACAGACGATACATAATATTTCCAATATCTTTCCAATGTTTGAGCTGACTTTGGACGGTTTGGATGAGGCTGTGACGCACCTGATGCAAAAGCATTGATTTTTCAGGTAATCGGCTTTTCGGGTTGACTACAATCGACTTTCATGCAATTTAACTAAAATCAGAACTCGAACTGTTTTCTCCGTCAATCTGAGAATAGGAGCGTTTGTGTATGGACGCAATGGAGATGGTCAGCCATATTCCCATGTTTCGCAGCCTGACCCCCGAGGACAGGGCGGAACTTGCCTCCCTGTTACGGATTCAAAAAGTCAAGGCCGGCGAGGTTTTATTTCGCAAAGGAAGCGAAGGCACCACACTCTATTTGATTCAGAGCGGCGCCGTGAAAATCGTCCTGCCTTCCAGGCTGGGAGACGAAATGATCGTCACCATTTTTTCCGAAGGGGATTTCTTTGGAGAAATGGCGCTTCTGGACAATATGCCCCGGTCGGCCGACGCCATCGCTGTGGATCCCACGGTGCTGCTGTTGCTGAACCGGAGCGATTTTCTGCATTTTCTGCGGAAAAGCGACGGCGCCATCGAGGCCATCTTGTCCAGCCTGTCCATTCGCCTCAGGAGAACGGACGATCTTCTGGAAGACACCAGCTTCCTGAACATCCCGGCGCGGTTCGCCAAAAAGCTCCTGGAACTGGGAGACACCTTCGGCCGCCGTGACGGCGAAACCCTGAACATCAGCCTGCGTCTGACTCAAAAGGACCTGGCCGACATGGTGGGCGCCACTCGGGAAAGCATCAACAAGGAACTCCGGGTCTTGCGGGAGAAAGGAATTGTCTCCATCTCCGGAAGCTCCCTGACAATCAAGGATATCAGCCGCTTAAAACGCCGGGTGCGTTAACCGGCCACGCATAAATATTCAAAGGGCGATGCCGCAAGCCCAATTCGGGCGGCCGGTCTTCGCCCTTTTTTTGTCCTAAAAACTTAATTCCACCCCGGTATGAAGCGTAAAATCCGCAGCGGACCTGGAAAGATCTTCGGACATGGCCAGGTACGCGCCCCAGCCGGACTTCCACTGGTACTTGCCTCCAAAAGTTATCTCTCCGTAATCCCTGTCCAGAACGACGACCTGCGTGCCGCCATATGGGCTTTGCCAATACACGGATTGCACGAACCCGGAGAAACCCGGCGTGAATTGATAGGCCAAACCCAAAGCGCCGAAGCATGTGTCGGAAAAATCAATCTCCACATCCTCCAGGAAATCCGGCCTGGCCAACCACGTATATCCTCCAGCCAGGGACAAGGTCACCTTATCGTGAGGCTTGAAATCGGCCAGGACGGTCAGTTGGGCGTCCGTCCCTCCGGTTCCCATGACCTTGTCCGGGTCTCCTGTGGGGAGTTTAATCACGCCTTTGACGCTGGCAGTCATCCACGCGTTGGCGTAAACCCGCTTTTTCACCCCCAAACGGAGGTCTGCAATGCCGGACCCAACGCCCGGATCGTCGAACCATGACTTGCCGTTCGAGGATATCTGATACCCGAACTGATCGTCCGGCCGCATGGACCGGCCAGAGTTTCCCACGCCTAAGGCGTCGTGGTAGCTTTCCAAAAAGGAATCCAGCACCCCGGAATTATAGGAAAGGAAACCCACATCCAGGGAGAGTTCGGAATCCCAGAAAAAACCCGCAGAAAAGCCCGTGGTCAATTGCAGGCACTCCATGTCCGCCAGAACGATATGATTAGGAGAGGTCATCAAGGCGAATTCGTTGGTATACCCAAGGTCCGCCCTGGCTTGAAACGTCTTTAATTGCAGCGGTTCAGCCGGCTCCAAAGAGGGGGCCAGGTAAAAACGATTGACGCCCGATTGATTTCCTCCGGGAATGGAGAAAGCCTCCGCCTGCCCAAGGCCAAAGGCCAGAAGCGCCAGCATTGAAATAATAAGTTTTTTCATAAGAAGTCCTGAATCCAAGGGTTTTGGTTCGATAGGGGAAAATTTTCCAAAAATCGTATAACAGAATCGAGAAAAAACCAAGAGTCGCGCATCTGCTTTAACCATAATCAAGCGAAAACTCTTTACAAGTGCTTGAGATTGTCATATAAAAACCCACTTCCCTTAAGGTTGTGATTTTTTTCACCCAAAATTTCACCACACTTCAGGGAGGCAGGGGACAAGTTTATTCAAACGTAATTTCGTGTGACATCAATATTGTAATCGCTGGGCATCGCGGAGGATATGCATGGGAAAGAACAGTCTTATCAAATCCACAGAAGATAAAAACACTGAGGCGGAAGAAAAAGCCGCCGCCAAGCCTGCCAAGAAAGCGCGCGGCAAAAAGGCCGCCGCCAAAAAGAAGGAGCCGGCCGCTAAAAAAACCGAGACAAAAAAGGCTGCTCCCAAAAAAGATGTGAAGACAAAGACCGCGAAAAAGGAAGACGCAGCCAAGGACGCCGCCGCGGAAAAGAAAGCCGCTGAAGAAAAGGCCGCCAAGGAAGCAGCTGAGAAGAAGGCTGCGGAAGAAAAGGCCGCCGCCGAAAAGAAAGCCGCCGAGGAAAAGGCCGCCAAGGAAGCCGCTGAGAA